>NZ_JBFPJH010000345.1:0-3294 GCF_040838255.1 Bacillus sp. C30
GTATTGCTATTGTTGGTGGATATTATGGTATGGGTTACAATTATGCGAAAAAGAATGAAAACTACACAGAGAAACAAGTTCGTGAAATTTCTTTAGCTCATACAAATGGAGAAATTATTAATGTGAAAAAAGAATTCGAATTAGAAGATGACAACTTAGCACAATCTAAATTTGAATATGAAGTGGAAATCAAGACACCTGAGAATCTATTAAATATTTTAAAGGTTAGTGCTAGAACAGGTACAATAGAAATCAATAATGAAGATTAAAAAAATATCGACAAATAAAATATCGCGTATTTGAAAAAATCCAATAAGCTGCCCATATGGGCAGCTTATTTACATATTTCTCGTTAACGGAAGTTAATTATATTTTTCTACGCACTAAATAAAAAGCTAAGGACCTATCCTCCCGTTCTAATTAACTAAAAGAAGAGCTTTCCCATACCGATTAGACTACTAAGCATTCCTATTCCATTCATGGTGCCTTTTCCTACTGTAAGTAAGTTTCCAAACATTCCTGGTTGACCGTTACCTCCGTTATTCCCCCATCCCATGGGACTTACCTGTCCTCCCCAACCTGGAGGGTTAAAAACACCCCATTTATTGGTATTAAAATTAAAAGGCTTGGCTGGCGGTGATAGTAAAGCGGCAAGATGACCTTGTGCGAACATCCCTGTATGATTGAATGGTTGGGGCCAGGGGAAGGGAGGTTTTTGAAAATTAAAACCTGCATGGCCTGGTAATGGAGCCCAATTAGCAGGATGTCCTTGGGGCATCATCCCTGCATAATGGATTGGCTGACCTAAAGGGAAGAGAGGGGGCTCGGGATTGAAACCCGTATAATTGGCTGGTGAATCCCAACCAAATGGATAGACTCGACAACTCCAATTCTCAGGAATCGTCAGACCATTCATTCCCTCAGCTTTAGTTATTTGGGGCTGTGAATATAATGATGACATTGAAATTTGATTATTATATTGCTCCTTGTTTCCCTCTGAATTCAAATACCAATATTGGTGCATAAGCTTATTCCCCTCACTTTAAAAATGTAATGTTAGACTTAGCCTATGTAATATTCCTTTTTATGGATGGTTACATGACTAGATTTACAAGCCTGTATTTAAAGGAATGGGTGTGTGGTCTTGTTGATTTATCCCACTATTTGTGGGCAGCAAGACACCTCCACCTCAAAATTCAGCGAAAGCGAAGCAGCTAGATGAGGGTTGAGCCGCCTGTAAAAGTCCCACTGATTAAAGTTTCACTTTATTTTAGAAGGGTATTTTCAGTTGCTCCTTTTGTTTAATTCAGCCTAATTTAATTTTGGTTAACAAACGTGTTTAAATGTTTATAAAGGTTTAATCAATAAAAAAGATTTTAACATGTTATGTTGAGCAAGTAGAATTGCTAAAAAGAGAATATCCATTCGAAGAGTTTGGCAAAATACTGCAAGGACAATGTATTCTTGTGCAGATATGCAAAAGATTTAAACGAATCAATGGAATTTATAATGAAGGGGCAAATGAATATATGAGTGAAACATTACATAAAAGAAAACCACCATATTTAATGCTTGTAATCCTTTTTATTGGGGCATTTGTTTCATTTCTAAATAACTCGCTTTTAAATGTAGCTTTGCCATCAATAATGAAGGATTTAGACATTAAAGATTATTCGACGATCCAGTGGCTTTCTACAGGGTATATGCTTGTAAGTGGTATATTAATTCCGGCATCAGCATTTTTAATAACCCGCTTCTCCAATAGGAGCTTATTTATTACATCTATGGTGATTTTTATTTTTGGTACGGCCTTAGCGGCTTTAGCACCGAACTTTAGTTTATTACTTACTGGCCGGATGGTTCAAGCAGCAGGTTCTTCAGTCATGGGGCCTTTGTTAATGAATATTATGCTAGTAAGCTTTCCAAGAGAAAAAAGGGGAACAGCGATGGGGATTTTTGGATTAGTTATGATTACAGCTCCAGCAATTGGACCGACACTATCGGGTTATATTGTAGAGTATTATGACTGGCGTTTGCTTTTTGAAATGATTTTACCGTTAGCAATCATTAGCTTACTGTTAGGAATTTGGAAATCGGAGAATGTCATGAGACAAAACAAAAATGCAAAACTTGATTATCTCTCATTACTATTATCTTCTGTCGGTTTTGGCGGTTTGTTATATGGATTCAGTTCTGCAAGCTCCGACGGTTGGACGAATAAAGTTGTTTTAACAACCTTAATCATAGGCGCTATTGCCCTAATTGCTTTTATTATTCGTCAATTAAAAATGAATGAACCGTTATTGGATTTACGTGTTTACAAGTACCCAATGTTTGCACTTGCGTCTGTAATTGCAATTGTCAACGCAGTGGCCATGTTTTCAGGTATGATTTTAACACCAGCTTATGTACAAAACGTCCGCGGTATTTCACCGCTGAGCTCTGGGCTGATGATGCTTCCAGGTGCGGTAATAATGGGGATTATGTCACCAATTACAGGTAAACTATTTGATAAATATGGCCCTCGGATTCTTGGTATAGTAGGACTTTCCATTACAGCTGTTTCAACTTATATGCTCGCAAACCTGCAACTCGACTCTAGTCACACACATATTATTCTTATTTATACACTGCGGATGTTTGGGATGGCGATGGTGATGATGCCGCTTATGACAAATGGCCTTAATCAGTTGCCAACGCGCTTAAATCCGCATGGTACAGCTGTTAATAATACAACTCAACAAGTGTCCGGTTCGATTGGTACTGCTATTCTTGTTACGATTATGAATTCTGTAACAAAAACAAAAGCTGAAAGTCTAATGGCTGATGTAGATCCAACAACATTCACAGAGGCTACGAAGGCAATGTTAACTCAGAAGGCTTTATTATCCGGAATTCAATATTCATTCTATGTAGCGCTTGGCATGAATGTTGTTGCACTACTATTAGTTTTTTTCGTGAAACGTGTAGATACAAGCGCGGAAGCTGTCGAGAGGTTAAATCGGTAGAGAAAAATAAAACTTTAGATCATGATTCCTACAAGTTTTTACTGTTTAGTTAGACTATGAAGAAATGCGAATTTCTGCTGCTAAGGCGCTGGTATTTAAATTTGGAAAAGAACCAGTGAAATAATTATATATAGTAAAAAGGATCTGATATTCATATCAGATCCTTTTTCATTAGCAACACAGTATACTTATTTATCGTATTTGTTTGAATTGACATTAGAAGCTACTGGTTTTCCTAATACTACAATCTTTAGCTCTCAATTTCTGATAAACATTATCATAATAC
>NZ_JBFPJH010000346.1:0-3284 GCF_040838255.1 Bacillus sp. C30
TATTAAACGTGTACGAAATATTGATGGAGAAAAAGTAATTTTAGATATAAACCATTTTGTATCGGAATATATTCCAGGATTAACGAGAGAAATTGCAACTGCATCGATTTATAAATACATTGAGAAAGAATTAGGGCTACATATTAGCTATTCACAGCGGGTAATTGAAGTGCAACCATGTACAGAGGATGACCGAAAGTATTTGGATTTAAATGGAACAGACTATGTTGTCGTTGTAAAAAACTTTACTCATTTATACGATGGGAGTCAGTTCGAATATACGGAATCACGTCACCGTTTAGATATTTTTCACTTTTCGGATGTGGCGCGAAGAAAATAAAGAGATGGAGCGAAATAATCGTTCCATCTCTTTATTTATAAAAAATCACCAACTTATATATATGAGTGTTGACTAACTTATATATACGAGTTAATATGTAAGTGTAAACGGTATCAAAAAAAGAAAAGAGGGACGGGAATATGGGGAAAGACTATCGTAAAACAGCAAAAGAAGTGTTGCAGTATATTGGTGGGAAAGACAATATTGAACAAGCTGCGCACTGTGTAACGAGGCTACGTATCGCTTTAAAAGATGAAAATAAAATAGATAATGATAAATTACAGTCTGTTTCATTAGTAAAGGGAGCGTTTCATAACGCTGGGGTATTTCAAATTGTAATTGGTCCAGGTGATGTCGATCGAGTATACGCTGAATTGATAACGCTTGCAGGTATGGAAGAATCGACAGTAGCTGACGTAAAAGGTTCAGGGGATAAAAAATTAAATCCAGTTCAAAAGTTTGTAAAAGTATTTTCAGATGTATTTATGCCGATTTTGCCAGCAATTATTACGGCAGGTTTACTAATGGGGATTAATAACCTATTAGGGGCAAAGGACTTATTTTTTGATGGGAAAAATTTATTAGAAGTATATCCGAACTTAGGTGGGCTTTGGGATTTAATTAATATGATGGCCAATACAGCATTCGTATTCTTACCGGCACTTGTTGGTTGGTCAGCAACGAAGCGCTTTGGTGGTAGTCCAATACTAGGGATTGTTATGGGATTAATGCTTGTGCATCCGGCCTTATTAAACGCGTGGGATTATGGAAAAGCAGCGACTGGTTTAGAGGGACAAAAGATTGAGTACTTCGATATTTTAGGGCTATTCCAAATTGAAAAGGTAGGGTATCAAGGTCAAATTTTACCCATTTTAGTAGCAGCATTCGTATTAAGTAAAGTTGAAATCTTCTTAAAGAAACATGTGCCAAACGCAATTCAATTATTAGTTGTACCAATTACAACAATCGTTGTAACGGGTGTGTTAGCGTTAGGAATTATCGGTCCAGTTACACGTCATATTGGCGATTTATTAACGGCTGGATTAGTTGGCGTATATGAAACGGTACCAGTACTTGGAGCAGTATTATTTGGAGCATTATATGCACCGCTCGTAATTACAGGAATGCATCATATGTTTATTGCAATTGATTTACAGCTAATTGCACAGCACGGCGGTACATTTATTTGGCCGATGATTGCTCTTTCTAACATTGCACAAGGTAGTGCGGCACTAGCGATGTTCTGGATTTCTAAAAATCAAAATGATAAAAGTATGGCATCAACATCAGCAATCTCAGCGTACTTCGGTATTACAGAGCCAGCGATGTTCGGTGTGAATTTAAGAAATAAATTCCCGTTCTATGCAGCGATTATTGGGTCTGCTATAGCAGCGATATTTATTACATTAAATGGTGTATTAGCACCAGCAATCGGAATTGGCGGATTGCCAGCATTTATTTCTATCATTCCGAAATCGATTCCGATGTTTATTGTAGGGATGATAATCGCAGTAGTAATTCCATTTACATTAACATGGTTATTTGCGAAACGAGTAAAACAGAAGTAGGAGGAAATTAAGCATGAAAGATTGGCATAAAAGTGTAGTCTATCAAATTTATCCGAAGAGCTTTAATAGTTACTATAATAAAGAAACCGGTGATATAAAAGGGGTTACAGAGAAACTAGACTATTTAAAAGAACTTGGAGTAGATTATATTTGGTTAACACCGATATACGAATCACCACAAAACGATAATGGATACGATGTAAGTGATTATTACAGCATTGATCCATCTTACGGAACGATGGAAGAGTTTGAAGAGCTTTTAGAAGAAGCGAAAGTACGTGACATTGAAATCATGCTTGATATCGTTGTAAATCATAGTTCAACGGAGCATAAGTGGTTTAAAGAAGCAAAAGAAGATAAAAATAGTCCGTATCGTAATTATTATATTTGGCGTGATGAAAAGAATAATTGGCAGTCTAAATTTGGTGGATTTGCTTGGGAATATGATGAGCAGACTAAGCAATATTATTTACATCTATTTGATGAGACACAAGCTGATTTAAACTGGGAAAATGAAAAGCTTCGTGAAGAAGTGTACGATATGATGCGCTTTTGGCTGGAGAAAGGTGTAAAAGGATTTAGGTTAGATGTAATTAACTTAATTTCAAAAGACCAACGTTTCTTAAATGATGATGGTAGTACTGCGACAAGTGATGGGCGTAAATATTATACAGATGGTCCGCGCGTCCATGAATATTTACAAGAGATGAACCGAAATGTTTTTGAAGGGAAAGATGTAATTACAGTTGGAGAAATGTCATCTACGACAATTGATAATTGTATTAAATACTCAAACCCTGAGCGTAATGAACTAAGTATGACGTTTAGTTTCCATCATTTAAAAGTAGATTATCCGAATGGTGATAAGTGGACGAAGGCTGATTTTGATTTCATTAAATTAAAAGAAATTATGTCTAATTGGCAAATTGAAATGCAAAAGGGCGGAGGATGGAATGCGTTATTCTGGTGTAATCATGACCAGCCTCGTATTGTGTCACGCTTTGGAGATGATGGGAAATACCGAAATCAATCTGCTAAAATGTTAGCGACAGCTATGCATATGTTGCAAGGAACACCTTACATTTATCAAGGGGAAGAAATCGGTATGGCGAATCCTAAATTCGAGTCCATCGAGCAATATCGTGATGTGGAATCGTTAAATATATATGATATAAAGCTAGAAGAAGGATTATCAAAAGAAGGGATTATAGGGATTTTAAAACAAAAATCTCGTGATAATTCACGTACTCCGATGCAGTGGAATGAAGAGGTGAATAGTGGTTTTACAACAAGTACACCTTGGATTTCAGTGGCTGAAAACTTTAAAGAAATAAACGTAGAGAAGGCATTAGAAGATAAAGAATCTGTATTTTATC
>NZ_JBFPJH010000347.1:0-3259 GCF_040838255.1 Bacillus sp. C30
AATTCCTTTAATGCATATCATCTAAAATCTGAAATTAAAAGAATAATGAAGTAGTTAGTATAGTGTGTTTGTTTTACCTACTTCATTAGACAAAAGAAGTTGTTTTTCTTAACCTATATCTTTAATTTGCTTTTAGATTTTTTCTATATCTTTGTATCCTAATCACAATTCCAATAGTGCGAATAACTACCATCGCAATTGTAAAAAATACGAAAGCAGGGGCTATAACATTAAAATCCAAGTGATTCGATACCATGAAATCTATAAATTGTTGTGGATACCAGTCTGTCGCTACATAAGCTAATACGACACGCCATCCAAGTCCAATAATCCATAAACATAAATAAGGAATACCAGCAGTTACGTACGCTTTATTGTCAGAACCATATTCTACTTTCACTGTAAAAAGCATTAGCCCTCCCATGATCATGCCGACCATTGTCATGATTATGAGTGCGGTCATATTTGAACCTGAGGTAGGTATTTCCTCGACGAATAAATAAACACTTATACCACAAAGAATAAATGGCAATACAGCCTTTGTGGTTGTAAATACTTTTCTTCCGATTTGTGTTAATAATACAATTGTTAAAAATGCACCAATCATTATCCAAGCTTGAGTATTCAAATTAAAACCCCCATAAAGTATAAATTTATTGTTTATTTGCTTACTTACTGGAGGATTGTAACATCCCTACTATTTTAGAACATCTATCTGAAAGATGATTTTTTTTGAATACCCTCTATCTATAGATAGAGTTTTTTATGATTCTTTTGTGAAAAAAGCCACTTGAATATATATAACTGGATATATGGGACAGCTGCATATCTTCATCAACCGAAATATTTTAACCAAAAGCCAATTATTATTACGGTAGATACAACAACAGCACATGGAAAAATGTTATTTGCTATGTAAAAAATAGGAGTTTTGAATATGTTTTCTTATTAAAATTGTAACTAAACATTTTTATGAGATGATATGATATTTAAACTTTTGACTATCCTTATACAAGAGATGCCTTTTTGGTAATATAAACAAGCTTTTTCGAATTGATTTTCCTTTTGATAACAGGTCGCTAAGTCAATATAAAATATGGATAATTGTTTATTATTATTTTCATTTTTGAAAAAGGGAATGGCTGTTTTTTCGAGAAATTTTTTAAAATTTATTTGGTCAAAATATAAATGATTTTGATAGGAAAATAAACAGTATAATTTAGGATATTTGTTTTTTGTAGTTCGTAACCCTCGATGTAACATCTTTTTAGCATCATTGATTTTTTCTTTATCAATAAGTGAAATCATAGTGGGGTTCGGCCGAGATAGGTGTAAAAATAGGTCGTAGCGATACATTTTTTCCTAGATGTTATTTTTCGGAGATATTTGTAACATAAACGTTCATTTTTGTTACGTTTTGTATTTAAAAATACGAAACTTCCTAACTGTTGAACTGGCTGTAACAAAATACTGTATCAAAAATAATTCATAACATTATTGATTTCAAACCTTTTTGTTATAATAAAATATGGTTATTGGAAATAAAATACAGGATATGACCCGAAATTACATGTATCTCGGTCGAACCCCTACAAAAGTCATTCGAGATAATTATGACGATGTCCTTCGATTGGCACATTCCATTCGCGAAGGAACATCATCAGCTTCCCTTGTCATGAGCAAAATGAGCTCTTACTCCCGGCAAAACAGTCTTGCAACAGCACTAAAAGAGATGGGACGCATTGAAAAAACACTGTTTATCCTCGACTATATTTCTAGCGAAACTTTACGCCGGCGGATTCAAAGGGGTTGAATAAAGGAGAAGCTATGAATGCATTAGCACGCGCAATTTTTTTCGGGAAACACGGTGAACTTCGAGAACGGGCACTACAAGACCAATTACAGCGCGCCAGTGCATTAAATCTAATTATCAATGCAATCAGTATCTGGAATACTGTGTATCTATCTCAAGCTATTGAACATATGAAAAAGATTGGAAAACATCGAGAAGAGTTGCTTCCTCATATCTCACCTCTTGGTTGGGAGCATATTAATTTTCTAGGTGAGTACAACTTTACTGTCAGCAATTATCATTCGTTCCGTCCTTTAAGAACATAAAAAGACCCTGATTTCCTGCTTAGCGTAAGGAAATCAGGGTCTTATTTCTCAAAAAATGTCTTAGCGTATAATATCCACGTTTTGACGTCAGGACCCCCTAATAGGGGTAGAGTCATATCGCTATTAAGCTAAGAAAATACAGCTATCCCCAGAACTAGATTTTGTGCTAATTTGTAATAAAAAAGCTCATTTTTTCGTTTTGGGGCTGATTTATTTTCTTAAGTTGATGGGCATGTAGCAATGGCCCATATAACAACAATTAGTTAAATTAATATTTTATTCGTTGTTTTATTTCTTTAAAACGATCATGTATTAATTTCTTGATATCCGGGTGATCTTTATATAAGGTAACGGTATACATGATGGAAGATGCAAGAATAGTAGACCATATTAACCAATCTCCAGCATGAGAAAGAACTTTAATTATTTCACTCGTAAACTGTTCCTGTCCCGCTTGAAATGTCGATACGAGCGAGTTAAGATTGAACAACAATAAAATAACAATCCTGCCCAAAAGCATAATAATCCATCCGATAATATACGTATAGCCTCCAACACTACATAATTGATTATTATGATGAAAAACTTTCACCCTCTTAGCTTGCCAATAACCAACTATCGCTCCTAATATAAGCAAGCTAATTAATTCAATTGTAATAATATAGTCCAATCTATTTGGAAGACCCATATAAGTTCTGATTATAGCCATGATTGGTATACCAAGAAGATCGAAGCTATCTACTTTCTTCGGGATAAGCTGCCTAATAATCAATACAATAACAACTACAAGAATAATAATGAAAACTTTATTCATGCGATTAATCCCTCTTTTTTTCTTTTAAATAATACTCAATAAGTTGATTTACTTTTTCTTCTGGATATGATTCTGGTGTTTGAAGGACATGAATTACTAGCCCATCAATAAATCCGCACAGTATCTCTAATTCAAATTCTCTATTGTGACCTGGTGTGACGTATCCTAGATCCCTCATTAAATCTAGAATTATTCCCATAAGATACCTCGTATGGTCATCCATTTTCTTCCGAAGTTCAATAAGTTCTGGAGAACTAAAGGATATACCCAGAAATGTAATCCAAACCTTCCCTTCCAACATTTCTTCTTTATTAGAAGGAATAATAA
>NZ_JBFPJH010000348.1:0-3255 GCF_040838255.1 Bacillus sp. C30
TGAAGGTGAAACGTTACTATTTTCATTTAGAACATTATCAAATGAAATTTCAAAAATAATAGGTGAAGTGGTGGCATTTGGCGAAACAAATGATGGTTTCGAATATATAGAGGTGAATGTAAACGATAAAAGGACCAAACGATATGTAATTTAGTCAAAAATTAATTTCGTGCGAAAAACGCCCTTATACAATAAGAAAATGTAACGTTTAAATCTTTTCCGAATGCCCATAGGTCTTGTGGACTATAGAACGTCTAAAAACGTGTAATAACAGCGTATAAATCAATTCATCAGTTTTGAGGTGAAATCAAAGGGGGCAAAACGATGAAAAAGCATAAAAAACGGAAAATGAAGAAGGCGATTGCTCGTAGAGGTAAAACATTTGAAAAAGATCGCGTAAAAACAGCATGGAGAAATCTATTTGTACAAGCTGGCATCCTAAAATAAGTGAGGTGGCATACACATTGCTAGAATGGTTAAAAGATTATCGAAACCTAGAAGATAGAATTTGTTATCTAGAAAACAATTTATTACGAAGTAAAAGAGAAGTAAAACGCTGGGTGTATGGCGACTTACAAGACGTTCGTTTGACCGAAGGATCAGAGGGAACAAAATTAGAAGATCGTGTTGCTGCCATTGAATATGAATTATCTCATACAATGAACGATATGTACGAGTTAAAGAAAATGATTAGTAAATTTGAAGGATTGGATAATAAAATCATTCAAATGAAATACATCGATGGAATGACATTAGAACAAATTGCATACGATTTGGATTACAGTCCATATTACATTAAACGTAAGCATGCTGAAATAAGAAAGGCAATCAAATTTGTATCTGCTTTATAAGGTTACCTTTTGGGCAGGTACTTTTTGGGCAACGAAACCCTTGTAAAAATGAGTTATAGTAATAACACAGAGAATTGCGAAAGGGCGACTGATCAGTTGCCTTTTTATTGTATATAAATATCACATACCGAACTATTTTAAGATATAAAAATATTAAATACAATTTAACTGCAGACTTTAGCATCTATTTGGATGCTCTTTTTATATGAGAAAGTAAAACGAACACTTGCACCAGAGTGCTCGTATAGGAAACATTAAGTGATTCATTATTGTTATATGTGTGGGTTCATGAACAAATAATGGTTCGACAAGTCAGGATCCAAGATAATATATGTAAAAGGGATAAGATTACAAATAAAAAATAAAAATAATTTGGTTGATTATGCCAAAAAATGTTAAAACTATTGATGTTAAGACCAGTACATGTGTTATAGGATACTGAAAAGTAAGTGAGGTATATATTATGAATCCAAAGGAAAAGAGAATTCGTATTTTAGATTTACAAGACCAGTATTGTCAAGCATGTGAATGTCAAATGAAGCCACTGAAAGAATGTATCCAACATTGTGTGGTGGGGCAGGAATTGAAAACCTTAACAAAGGGATTATTTGCGGAGAGTAAGAAGCAAAAGACGAAAGAAGAGTGGGATGAGATTTGTAGACAAGCTGCCAAGTTGTACGAGCAGGGGATCGGAACGATTGTCATATCCAAAAAGCTTGGTTGTCCTGCTAGTACTTTGCGTGATAATCTGAAAAAACGAAGATTGTGGAAAGTGAAAACAAAAGTTGAGATACAATAATAAAGTCCGGGAAAATAGGATGATTGGTGCCATTGAGCCAAGGGTTGAAGTTTATTGTATGCCTTTAAAGGTATACTTTTACGGACGCGTATAAAAGTATGAAAAACAATGTTCGTAAATGTTGATTTTTAATATTATAGATATCTTTAAAGGATGAATACCTTTACGGAAATAAAAAATGGAACTAAAGTAGCGAATCCGCTGCTTTTTTATTTTGAGGGAGGACGAAGGGTGAATCTAACTAAACAAGAATAAGCGGTTAGGATTGGTACATTCATTTCGGTGTTAGGACATGAACGTATCGCTACAAAGGAATTAGAAAGTGTAATTTCAATTTTTTTATGAGACAAAAGGTAACAACAACGCCAAAGCACAGAAGAGAAACGATGATTTGTTTGCTGGATAAAACAATGGAGGAATTTCTGAATGAGTAATAAAAAAAGCACAGCCACATCATCTCTGAAAGACGGTAAGCAGTGCGAAGAAAAAGTGAATAACAAACCGTTATAAACTTTATAGGGTACTTTTACTATAACTGAAAGGTGATAAAAATATAATCTTAAATATGTCCTTTGACAAGGGTCACATAAAAGGGAAACATGCGATGAATGAATATAAAACCAAACTAAAACGAGCACAGTTGCATCATCTGCTGAGGTAGATGTACAACTGTGCAAGTGTAAAAAACATCCATCGACCATATGGGTCTCAGGAATTAGGGTACTTTCACTATAACATGAGTAACATAAAAAAATTTTAAAAATGTCCTTTGTAAAGGACAAAATGAAAGGCGAGCAAGTGATGAATATAAAACTAAAGTAGCAAATTGGGGCACATTCAATGTGCAAATCATATCGTATGTTTTTCATCCACTCGTACTATTTACTTTTTTGGTTTTTTATACCAATGTGGCGAATATAAATTAGTAAATGCCCAAATGGTGTCTTAATGGGAAAGATAAGGAGTGGAGAAGATGGAACATATTGAAACAGGTTTACAACAGAAGATTGATGCGCTCGGTCTGCGTCCTTTGGACAATACAACCTATGATAGGTACTTTAAAAATCGAACGGTAGTAGGAATCGATGAACTTCAGTTTAAGTATTATAAAATGTATGGACAACAACCTATGTTCTACTCAATGATTCATCTTGTGAATTCAACAATAGAAGAATTAGTAAAAAATGATGAAAAGAATAAAAAACAATTCAATCCTTCGTTTTTTATGAGATTAAAAAGAAGGTTTAATAGATGGTTGTTCAGAGGAGTAGTTAGAAAGTAGAGTGGTAAAGAGGAAATGAAAGAATACAAAACCAAACAACAGAAGCGTAAGTTCTATGATAGTGGCGAATGGAAACAGTTACGTGAACACGTAAAGAAGCGTGACAACTACGAATGCCAAGAGTGTAAGCGCAATGGTAATGTTCGTGTGGACACCAATGAATATAGTGAGAGCGCCAAGCGTAAGAAGATACAACTCGTTGTCCATCATATAAAAGAACTGGAACATCATCCAGAACTTGCATTAGAAATAGACAATCTAGAAACAGTCTGTGTGGATTGCCACAATAAAGAACACGGTAGAACATTCAAAAAGAAACAGAA
>NZ_JBFPJH010000349.1:0-3243 GCF_040838255.1 Bacillus sp. C30
GAATATAATTAATATTCAAAAATTTAATCATACATGCGGTCTACTTCTATATAACTTTCGTAATCGACTAATATGAGCTTGATGGTACCGATTATGATCGGCTATATGCCATATTCCCCACCTTATAGTCGCATTTTCTCCCTTTTCATAAAAAACTTCTCGTGTTAAATCATTTTCTGTTAGTTTCATACATTCCTCATAAAACATATGTTGCACAGCTTCATAATCTTGCATTAATTCTTGTAATTTGTACTTTCTTAAACTAGGCAATTCTCCCATTTCATTCAACATTGGTCCATATTTATTTTCAAGTGCAGGCGGAACTCCCTCTCCTTTTAAACGGTACACCCAGTGTAAATCGACTACTGCTAAATGCTGAAGTAGCTGTCCAATGTTATTTTCATTATTTTCAGACCCTTTATAGGATAGTTCGTTCTTTTCAATACCTTCGACTAACCTTTACAATCGTTTAAATGTATCAGTAACCGTTGCATACAAAATTGCCACGTTGGGGTTCATATCTTTTTCTAAATGGAGATCTTTCATGATAATATCCTTCCTTTAAAGAAACAACACCATATTTTCATCATCACTATACACACCATTCACCTTTATAGCTCTTTTTTCAATTCCATACGTTTTAAAGCTCATTGATTCATACAATTTTTTTGCTGGTTCGTTTGTAGATACAACACCTAATGTCAATTGCTCTAGTTTTATATCTCGCGCTCTTTGAATGGCATTTGTTATTAACTCACGTGCCAATCCGTTCCGCCTGTTTTGTGCATCTACATACATCGCAACGATATGACCTTTATGTTTATACGCCTCTCTCTCTTCTGTTAGTAAAGTGACAACTCCAACTAAATGATTTTCTTCATTAAATGCACCAAATGTACAACTAGTAGTAGCTGTTAAATTACTTTCCACTCGCTTAATAGGATTTTCCTGGCGAATCGCCTCTTCATAAGTTGTTACAAATGCCTCTGGATTTACTTGTAAAGCTTGTAAACGTAAGTCCCAATATTTTTCCGCATCTTCTTTCGTAAGTAATCGAATCATATTTATCCTGCCCCTTTAAGTTAACATAATATTTTTATAAGCTACTATTTAAAGATTGGTATTCTTCTCTTAACATACTATAGCGATAACGATGAATGAACTTCCCTTTACGTAACCGATCATTTCTCATTATTCCTTCACAAACAAATCCTGCTTTTTCATAACTCTTTCTAGCTTGTAAATTTTCTTCGTCTACTCGTAGCCATATTTTTTCTAATTCGAATACAGAATAGCCAATTTGTAACATACTGTATAGTGCTGCCATTCCATATCCTTTACCCCAATATTCTTTATTTCCAATGGCAATCCCTAGTTCAGCATTTTTATTTGTTTGATCAAAGTTTTTTAGGTCTATCCATCCAATGTGTATACCTTCCTTTGTAACGATAGCTCGTTGTTCATAACCATTCCCTCGACTTATGCATGCTTCAATCCACCTTCTCGTATCTTCACGAGTGAACGGTGGATATTGATCTGGTACAACTAAATGCTTTGTTACTTCTGTATCTAATGACCATTGATATCGATCTTCTACATCATCTATTGTCAGTTCTCTTAATTGAACGAATGGTACATTCACTTTGCTATCCCCTTTTCATTTCCCTATAGAAAATCCTTCGAACATTCTTCCTCCGTATTGATCTAGCGTGTTTTCTACAAAAGTAATTAATTCATTTTTCTCCTCTGTTTTATAAAAATGATCAAAAGCCGCTACAAAATGTTCTGCATATTGCTCGTCATACCTTCTTAACACTCTAATAAACCATTTTGAATTTCCAAGCCATTGACCATTTACCCTTAAAACATATTCATGTACTAAATCAGCTAATAAATTGGCGATGAACAATTCTTCTTCTCTCTTTGTTGCACCAATGAAATCATCCAAGGTATCCGTAATAAAATAGCGTTTCTGCTTCATCGTTTCTTCTGACCATTTTTTTGGTCCTTTATTTAATAAATCATTCGCTTCTCTTTTAAGTGTCTCTACAATTTCATCTTTTCCTTTTAGCACAATCCCTTCTGAAACTAATTGAGGTAATGAAGGTCTCCCGCGCTCACAATCACTTTTAAAAAAGGTTTTATACGTTTCAAAATTATGTACGAATACTTCAACAGGCCAGCCATTACTATAGAAGGATTCTCTATAACAAGATGACAAACTTTGGTCGAATATTACAATATCAAGGTCAGATGTTTTCGTAGCCTCTCCTCTAGCCACACTTCCCCCTAGTAAAGCAACATCACAATTCGAAAATTGTGATGTAATTATGCTTTGTGCCGCTTCAATTGGTTTCATAATCTTACCCCTTCTTATTTTACTTTCCTTTTTTCAGCTCTTTCTCGTGCCTTTTTAATATATGGTTCTGCATCTGGAGTTTTGCATGACGTTGCACCATGATCAACTTCTACTTTTCCAATTTCACGTGCAATTTCAATTGCTTGTTGCTCTAAAGCTTCATTTCGAATCCCTATCGCAATTAATGCACTATTCATTCCTTCTCTTTTTCTGTTTTTTTCATTATGTATATGAACTTTAATCACTTCTAAATACGGTAAGAAGAAGTCATCGTCTAACGTTTTATTTTTCATTGCGATATTCGCTAATAATGACCAACCAGCTCTTCCAATCCATTCATCATCAGACTTCGTCCATTCTTCCATTCTTTCTATCGCGATTGGTGACGTACATATTGCTGTCATAAGAACGTCCATTAAACAATAGTAATCAACATCCTGAACCCATCTATTTAGTTGTTCTGACGTTAGTTTCTTCGGATCTAAAATCATCGTTGCTAAAGTCATTGCATCCATATTTTTCGTTTCCCATAATGAGATTGCTAAATCATGATCTTTTTTTATCCTCTTTTTCAACAATTTTAAATTTGCAAAACTAACTCCAAATAACGGCTCTTTTGCCCCATGATTTTTAAAGATTTTACGGTTTTGTTCTGTTCCATATTCTTCTAGTTGCTGCATTACTTCTTCAAATAACATAGATCCACCTCTTTTATATATTTTGTTGCCTTCACATATGTATGTACGATATATTCTACATTATTTTTTGGTTTTCCTATATTTATTTTTAAAATACGGTATGTGAAATTTTATTGATGTTCTTTAAAATAAAAAACATCCTCTTCCTTATTTTTCACACGGTTGTTCATTCACACTCTGTATACC
>NZ_JBFPJH010000350.1:0-3243 GCF_040838255.1 Bacillus sp. C30
CCATAATAGTATTAAAAGTAACATTTTGTTCATAAAGTAGACAAAAAGCGTAATCAAATTGATTTGAATACGCTTTTGTAAATTATTGACATATTCTTTCGTTTTTTCATATGTCATTGGTCCTACATGCTTATATTGAATGACACCGTTTGAATCGATGACAAAAGATGTTGGAATACTGATAATTTGATATGCAGCACTTGCCTGTCCTTTCTGATCTAATAGGACGGGGAAGGTATATTTGTTTTCTTCAAGAAATTGTTTTACATTGTTCGGGTCTTTTTCAGTAGCTGTCGCATTTACAGCAACAATTTCAATCCCCATATCTTTAGTATCGTGATAAAACTTTTCCATATCAGGCATTTCTATTTTGCATGGACCACACCAGCTTGCCCAAAAATTCAATATTACTTTTTTTCCTTTATAGTCTGTAAGACGAACTTCTTGACCAGTGGTTGTTTCCAGAAGGAAATCGAGGGCAGCATTGCCAACTTCAGTTCAAATGGGGATGTTTGATTTTGAAGCTATATCTTCTTTTTTGTCTAATAGGAAGTGATTGATAATAGTCCAGCCAACCGCAATGCTAATTAACGCAAAAATAAACCATTTTTTAATATTACATCATCCTCCTTACTTAAATTTCCTTTTTATCGTAACAAAGTGGTTAAATATGGTCAAATTACTTTACGATAGGTTATCAATTATGGACGATATTTTACAATATCATTACTGTACATTTCAGTAAGGTGAAAATATAACAAAAAGCCTGATAAAACAACGTTTGTAAGCAAAGTATTGCTAGCCCTTTGTTTTGCTTTTTTATTGTATCATATAGTATAATATTCAAAATCAGGTGGGATTTTTTCTTGAACTGTGTGCTGATAAAAGTCGGAAAATTTTCTCAGCATTATAGGTTGATAAAGTTATGTCGTAACAGGAAATATAAGAACAGATATATAAATAAATAAAGAGAAAATAAAAAATGAAAATGAGGGGAATTTTATGAACCAAAACCAATTTGACTGTCGTATTTCAGAAGAAGACGTACAGATGTTAAGAGCATTAGCTCATCCATTGCGTCTACGTTTAGTAATGGAACTGATGCAGCGTGGAAAATGTAATGTAACACAATTACAAGAGGTATTAGAAATTCCGCAATCAACTGTTTCGCAGCATTTAACGAAATTAAAACAAAATAAAGTAGTACGCTTTGAGAGACGCGGGTTAGAAGTGTACTATCAAATTCATAACGATAAAGTAAGTGAAGTAGTAAAAACATTATTTTCTTAATTTTTGAATATTATGGAAAGAAGACGTGTGAAATATACGTCTTTTTTTATTTGGAAAGGATCTAATAATAGGAAGATTTGAGAGCGTATATATTAGCGCGTTAGAAAGAAACAAACTATCGGTTGAAGTGCTAAATTGACGGAATATATTCTGAAGGGATATGAAAAGATAGAAAGGAGTGTTGTAAGCCAAAGGAGGAATAATATAATGGATGTAAAACGTGTGAAACAGATATTATTCAAGTAGAATTGATGTTACATACGAGGGAGTCCCCGTATGGATTGAGAGCTGTGATGAGCAGAAGGGTAGTGCTCAAGTGTATGACGTATCCAACCCAGGAGAGAGCGTTCACGTGGATGTCACGGCTTTAGAAGAGATGTAATAGAAAAGACGCTTCTAATTGTAGAAGCGTCTTTTCTATTTACTATTCCATCATATGTGCAATTTTCTTAGAGAACATAAGAAGTACTAATCCTAGCACGATTACGATAACACCGATGCTTGCGAATACTTCTAAATATCCTAAAGATTGAGTGAAAGCAGCTAATTGTCCTGCTAATAAGTTTGCACAGCCAGTACCAGCTAACCATACACCCATTAATAAAGATGCTAATTTAAGAGGAGCGATTGCACTTACCATAGATAATCCGATTGGTGATAAGAATAATTCACCAATTGTATGGAACATGTAAGTGAACACAATGAACAGTAAGTTTGCTTTCATTGTAATGTTACCTTCATCGCTACCAGTTTTTAAAACAGCTAAAGTTAGAATTAAATATCCAACTCCTAGTAAAATCATACCTAATGCCATTTTTGTTGGGATTTTTAAATCACCATTTTTTGTTTTTGAAAGTTTAATCCATAATGCAGAAACAGGTAATGCTAATAAGATGATGAACAATGGGTTTACAGATTGGAACCAAGGTGTTGGAATTGTAAATCCACCAATTGTACGATCTACGAATTTATCTGTATAAAGTGTTAAAGAACTACCAGCTTGTTCAAATCCTGCCCAGAAGAATACAACGAAACAAGTTAAAATTAAAATTGCAGCTGTACGTTTTTTCTCTTGTGGTGTTAAAGGTTTTTTCTCAATTACTTTTGCGTTTTGCTCTTTAGATTGTTTACCGACAACAGTTGTTCCGATTGTACCTAAGTAACGAGGCGCTAAGAAATTAAAGGCAATCTGACCAATGATCATACCGATACAAGCTGTTAAGAATCCGTATTTATAATCTGTGAAATAACCGCAAATGAATGGAGCGATAAAGGCTCCTAAGTTAATTCCCATGTAGAAGATAGTGAAGGCACTATCACGACGAGAATCATTTTCGCTATATAATTGACCTAATAAAGTCGAAATATTTGGTTTGAAGAATCCATTACCGATAACTAATAATCCTAAGCCTAAGAAAAGTCCAGTTTTAGTGTTCATGGAAAATAGTACAAAGTTACCAAGTGCCATAATGATACCACCGATGGTAATGGCGTGTCGTTTCGTAATGAAATGGTCAGTTAGCCAACCACCAATAATCGGTGTGAAGTATACTAACATTGTGAAAATACCGTAAATCTGTACAGCAACTGCTTTATCAAAGCCTAAACCGCCACTTACTAAGCTCGTTGTTAAATAAAGAACTAATAAGCCACGCATTCCGTAATAACTAAATCTTTCCCATGCCTCTGTAAAGAACAACAAATATAATCCTGGTGGATGTTTTTTTGGTGATTGTTGCTCTCCAGCTTTGTCTAATTTTAAAGCTGCATCCATGTTTGTTTCCCCCTAATCCTGTATAACGGATATTTATGTAATTATTTTAATTCACAAAATATTTAGAAGTCAATAGAATTATATGGAAATAGCAAGAAAATTTATGAAAAAATCTATTTTTCTTCAACCGTTATTATATTTTTCCCTGAAAACAAGATAATAAGCGTTTTCAAATGTAG
>NZ_JBFPJH010000351.1:0-3226 GCF_040838255.1 Bacillus sp. C30
GTCATTAACGTACTCATTACGATGATTATGTATGCTGATTTAATTCTTTTACCGATTTACTTGCAAAATGGACGAGGTTTCACTGCTTTTGAATCAGGTTTACTTCTATTACCCGGCGCTGTAATTAATGCCTTCTTATCACCTATCACAGGTAAAATGTTTGATAAATACGGGGCAAAACCACTCTTTATTACAGGTTTAATATGTATCATTATATCGATGTGGGGTGTAATTGATTTAACCGAATCCACCACTTATATGTATTTAATGGTTCGTACCATTATTCTACGCATTGGACTAAGTTTCATTTCGATGCCTTTAAATACAGCAGGTTTAAACGCTTTACCAAGAGAACTGGGTTCACATGGTTCCGCAGTGAATAATACCGTACGTCAATTAGCAGGTGCTATAGGAACAGCAGTCATTATCACTGTGTATACAATTCAATCCACTTCACATACTTCACAGTTATCTAGTGAGAATGGAAGCATATCAGCTATGCAAGTAACGAAATTAGCTTCTATCTTCAGCTCAAGTGATGCCTACGTATTTATGTTAGTCTTATCCTTTGTAGCTTTGATTATTGCATGTTTTATGCCTAAAAAAGTAGCACTCCAAAAATCCGAAAGTAAATCTTAAAACAAAAAATCCTACTCGTTTTCTATACGAGTAGGATTTTTTATTATTTATTTCGTTTCCCCGTCTTCAGTCGTCTTCACCTTCGTTTTATCTTTATCACGATTGTTATAGTTATATTTAGAAGGTTCTACCGGTGTAAATCCTTCTGGTGTGTAGAATCGTAATAAGTCACCGTTAACAACTTGGTCGGAGTATTTTAGTGATTTTTGAACCATTTGTTCATTTTGTTTTATTTCATCTGTAAATTCTACAGGTTTCCCAGTCGTTGTATCATAGTATTTGCCGTTAAGTGCAGTAACTGTTGGACTTACGTAGTTACCGTTACGGAACGGAACGACTTGTTTATGCTCTGGTGATAATAAATCTGATCCGAATTGGACATAATTTTTCGTATCTGTACCTAGTAAGTGTAATAAGGTTGGTAGAACGTCAATTTCTCCGCCGTATTGATGTTGTACGCCGCCTTCCATTCCAGGTACGCGAATGATTAATGGTACACGTTGTAATTGAGCATTTTCAAATGAGTTCATTTCTTTACCCATTATTTGAGACATTGCTGCACTATGATTATCTGAAATACCGTAATGATCACCGTACATAACGATAATTGAGTTATCGTATAAACCAGATTGTTTCAAGTAATCAATGAATCCTTTTACAGATTCATCTAAATAGCGTGCTGTTTGGAAGTACGTATCTACTGATGAATCACCTGTTTTAGCTGGTTCAATCGTTGCTTCCGCTTTATCAATCGGATAAGGGAAATGGTTCGATAACGTAATGAACTTCGTATAGAACGGTTGTTTCAACGTTTGTAATAACGGAATTGATTCATTAAAGAACGGTTTATCTTTTAAGCCATAGTTTACTACATCTTTTTCATTCATATCGTAGTATGACGCATCAAAGAATTTATTAAAACCAAATGATTTATAAATTTCATCACGGTTCCAGAATGTTTTGTAGTTACCATGGAACACTGCTGATGTGTATCCTTGTTGTCCTAAAATAGCTGGTGCTGATTGATACGTGTTATGAGCTTTATTTGTAAAAACAGATCCTTGTGGTAATCCGAACATTGAGTTCTCTAACATGAACTCCGCATCAGATGTTTTACCCTGTCCTGTTTGATGGAAGAAGTTATCAAAGTATAACGTATTCGCATCTTTTGTAAATGAGTTTAAGAATGGTGTAACTTCTTGGCCATTTAGCTTGTAGTTTAGTAAAAAGTTTTGGAATGACTCTAAATGAATATAAATTACGTTCATTCCTTTTCCTTTACCGAAATACTCAGGATTTGGACTTGCATAAGTTGATGTAAGATAGTTTCTAACTTCTGTCATATTATCTCCATCCGCTAATGCTCGTTCTGTTGATGCTTTCGCACTTTGAATACCATCATAAATCGTAAAGTTGTACGCCCCTAAATATTTCACGATATAATTACGGTCAAATGTTCTTGTTAACAATTCAGGACGGTCAGATTCTGCCAGACCTAAGTTAACGCTAAAGAATAAAATACTTGCTACAAATACTAGAGATAATTTATGCTTCGCAACACGGATTGGTTTAGGATTTACAAATTTCGTTGCAACTAAAACAATTAAAATGATTGTATCTAAGAAATATAGTGGATCATATAAGTGTAGCAATGCAAAAATACTACCACCTAAATCTCCAAAGTTATTCGTTTGTGTTAATGTCGGGAACGTAATAAAGTCGCTGAAAAAGCGATAATATACTACGTTTGCGTATAAAAGTATAGACATTAGCAAATTAATAATAATTAACCAAATGTAAGCTCGTTTCCCTTTTGCGAATAATGCGAGTCCTAAAAATAGAACTGCTGAGCTTAACGGGTTGAAAAACAGTAAGAACTTTTGGATTGTGTTCGATATCCCTAAATTAAATTCTGTCACATATGCGGCATATGTTTTTAGCCAAATTAAAATAACGGCAAATACGAAAAATCCAAAATGATTACTTAATACTCGTTTACTCTTTAATAAAAATTGTTGCATCTCTCCACCTCTTTTGATCATCCAAGGCTTATTTTATATAAGTCTGTCTCTCTATTCAATTTTTCTTCTTCAAATAGATTTTATTTGTTTAACTATATGAAGAATATTAGTAATTATAATTTGTAGCTTTTATTTATTCAACTATTTCTTTTTAAACATTTTGACCTTGGTTTCTATTTAACAAAATACATTTGTAACATTTCCTGTTTTCTCCCAAGGCTCATCCACTAATTATGACTCCACAAACTATAATCCTTTATTTCCTCATTTGCAAACTAACCTATCTCCAATTTTGGTACATTCATGTAAACTACCCAATTTCATAAAATAAAAAATGTAGTTTGGGCAATTTGCTCAAACTACACTTTTTCGACTACCGTTTATCATCCTTTGTAGCTATCCCCTCTTCTTTTAACCAATTCTTTCAGTCCCATGAATATTACATTCCAACCATGATCAGAGCCATCCTGACACCCCTTTAAAGCTTTTTCAACATCATATTTTGTCCAATCTTCTTCATGAGCAACGATTATATTTTGTGAAAATATCATTTTAAATCCTTGTTG
>NZ_JBFPJH010000352.1:0-3220 GCF_040838255.1 Bacillus sp. C30
TATTTAATGCTAGATTGATAATTAGGAACGTTTTATGTAGTTATATTGAAAGGATTCCGTTGAAAGTATTATGATGTAGCTGTAGCGCATAATAACCTCAAGGAAATCTTCAAGGATGTTGAGAGAACTCATACATTTCAGCATGAATTAGAGAACCTACTAAAGAAAGAAAAGATTGGATTGGAATAATAGTGAAGGAAAATCTTTTTTCCATAGAGAATATTTCTAGCGTAGGAATTTAAGTATGTAGGTTCTAGCGAAAGGAGAATTCACATGAATACATTTGTAAATGACAAGTTTTATGAAACTAGAAATCAATTATTTGAGGAAATTACTTTGTTAAGTGATGCTCAATTTAATAGGAAACCAGATAAGGATAAATGGAGTATAGCACAAGTTTGTCATCACTTAGTTTTATTAGATGAGAGAGTTATAACAGTTATTTCATCGGGATTAAAAAAGATGGATAGTATCTTAAATGAGCGTAAAGAAATTCACACTATTTTATTAGATAGATCGATAAAATTTATAGCCCCAGAAATGATTGAACCAAGTATAGAACCATTTGAAGTGCAGCAAATGGTTGATTTGTTAAACGACTCTAGAAAAGAATTGATGCGTTTCCTGAGTACAATAGAAGATGAATCTATATTAGCGAAAAAATCAGTGACGCATCCAGCTCTTGGAGAATTACTTCTTGATCAGTGGATAGAACTGATCTATTTGCATGAACAGCGTCATATAGAACAAATTAAAGAGATAAAATTGCTTTGTGGAGTTGAAAAGTAAAAATCATTATCTATTTATTGAGCGATTTGGGATAGCATCAAGGGTTCGAGTGATAAAATACAAGTCCTGATTAAAATTATGATGAATTTAGTTGAAAGCAACCAATAAGCAGAAAAAAATACGAAACTAGCAGATTTTACTCCTGAAGAGGAAACGAACATTTGAAAAAAATCTGAATCCGATTTGCTGTATAAGTGTAACCCCGTCTTAAATGAAGAGCGGGGTTATTATTTTTGGAAGTGATCTCAGTATTTTCATATAGAAGGAAAAAATTAGAAATAAAATCCGAAAATGAGTTGCATGCCCAAAATTTTGAAAGTACATATACATCTACCGTTGGTTTAGCGCCCTTCACACGTTGGAGGAAGAAGTATTTTATTAGAAAATGATAAAATACTATTCTGTTAGGGGATATATGCATTTTATTCTCTATATTTTCACAGCAAAACCAACTACAAAATTATCTTTTGTAGTTGAATTTCTCTGAATAATAAGTTACATTTTTAAAGTTCAAGCAACTTTATGACAGTACAAAAAGGGGAGAAATATTGTTATTATGCAAAAAATGAAATGGAAGAACTATGTATGCAATTTTATTATTCTTATGCTTCTTGTAACAGCAGTAACAGTCAAACCAGCTATTTCTAAGGCTGAGGAATCTAATGTTAATATTACATTGTTAGGTACTGCAGATATTCATGGTAGATTTATGCCTTGGGATTATGCGCTTGATGGAGCAAATATGAGTGGAAGTTTGACGCAGCTTTATACGGTTATAAAGAAGGTACGTCAAGAAAATCCAAATACCATATTAGTAGATGCCGGGGATACAATTCAAGGAAACTCAGTAGAATTATTCAACGATAAGCCACAATCGCCAATGATGGTAGCAATGAATACAATGGGATATGACGCCTGGGCATTTGGAAATCATGAATTCAACTTTGGATTAGATACATTGAAAAAAGTTAGTGAGCAATACAAGGGAAAGACGTTAGCAGGAAATATTTATAAGGAAAGTGGAGAGCGTTTTCTTCCTGCATATACGATTGTTGAAAAAGGTGGAATTAAAGTCGGGATTATTGGTATGAATACACCAATGATTAGTGATTTTGAAAAAGGGACAGATCATTTGGATGGTTTAGTAGTGAAAAATCCAGTAGAAGAGACAAAAAAGGCTATTAAAGAATTAGAAGATAAAGTAGATGTAATGGTAGGGGTTATGCATATGGGACTAGAAAATGAGAATGGAATCCCAGGTACTGGTGTTCAAGATATTGCGAATGCTTGTCCGGAACTAAGCGCTATTTTTGCGGCTCATATGCATAAACTTGTAAAAAAAGAAGTTGTAAATGGCGTAATTATTACAGAACCAGATAAATACGGAACGCATATTTCACGTATTGACCTTACTTTTACAAAGCAAGATGGGAAGCTTGTTTTAAAAGATAAAACAGCTACCGCTATACCTGTAAAAAATGCTGATGGAACTACAGTATTATCTGATTCTACACTTGAAGAAACACTAACACCTTTTCATGAGTATGCGAGAGGAGATGCAAATGTTGTAGTCGCCCGATTAAAGGGTAGAAACCTTGTTCCTGAAAATGAAATAAAGGGTATTCCAAGTGTGCAGATTCAAGAGACACCTTTATCAGATTTCTTTCATGAAGTCATGCTCCATTACAGTAAGGCGGATGTAGTAGCCCATCAAATTGATAATGATTATGCCCGTTTGGATATAGGTCCTATAAAGAAGAAAGATATTGCTTATAATTATCAATATGCTTTGGGAGAAATTACAGTATATAAGATAACTGGAAAAGATTTAAAAGACTATATGGAATGGGCAGCAGGATATTTTAACTCATCTCGTGCTGGAGATGTAACAGTTAGCTTTGATAAAAACCGTCGTGCGTCTAAATACAGTACGAACGATTTCTTTGGAGGCGTAAAATACGAAATTGACTTAACAAAACCATATGGTAGTAGAATTACAAATTTACGCTCTATTCGTACAAATAAACCAATCAAAATGAGCGATGTTATGACGCTAGGAATGAATGCGTATAGAATGGAGGCTCTTCAGGCAAAAGGGGGAGCTTTAGAGGGACGTAAATTTGAACAAACTTGGTCATCTAAACAAGAGAATGCATTCGGAGAAACAGGTGGAACCATTCGTAACCTTGCTATTACATATTTAAAAGAGGTAAAGAACGGTGTATACACGCCAAAAGTTATGCATAATTGGAAAATTACTGGTGTAGATACACATTCTTCAGAGCATAAGGCTGTAGTTGATCTTGTAAATAAAGGGATTTTAGAAATCCCAAAAACAGAAGATGGAAAATATACAAATATAGCATCTATAAATACTAAAGATTCAATTACAAAAGAAGAGATTGTAGCACTCTCACAAAAAGCTAATATT
>NZ_JBFPJH010000032.1:0-25039 GCF_040838255.1 Bacillus sp. C30
AGGACCACTTGTTTTAAAAATTATGAAAAACACAACGATTAAAGGGAAACAATTAAAGGTTCATGAAGCAATTAAGTAAACAAAAAAACTATCCACCTCTAACAGGTGGATAGTTTTTTTGTTTAAGTTTCTTTGAGGTCATCAACTAGTTTCTCTGCTAAACGTCTATACATATTACTCATAGTCACGAAGGATGTTAGTAATAAAAACTTTTCTAGCTTTGGATCTTCTAAGGAAGAAACCTCGTTTACTTCCTTAACACGGTTATTCACGTCTTGCTTAAAGCTTTCCACATTGGTGTCAGTAAGAGAAAGGTAATCTTTATATAGAGTATTTAATTCGAATGTATCATCGTTTATTAACGGTGCATTTATATTTTCTAAGGAGCTTTTTATATCATTAATGGAAAGAGCTCCTTTTAATTGATAAATTAAGCTGATTAAAATCATATGTTCTTTTGAATACTTTTTATTTTTGATAGGGATGAATAATTTCCCTTTTGCGTAATTGTTAATCATTGTTTTTGTTAATACTTTTTCATCATCAGTTCTCGTTGTATCCGCATAAGTATTCTCAAATAGTTGGACAACTTGGTCTACATATAAGTCGACATTTGGGATATCCTCAAGTTTAATACTTTTTTCTAAATGTAATGATTCAAGTAATTTATTTATATTTTCCACGTAGAACCCCTCACTTTTAAAACTTAGTGGAACTTAATGTTTAGTATATCTTTAAATATGGTATTACGAAACAAATGAATTGTAAATGTTGACCCGCACGGATAATATGTATATAATTACATGTAGTTATGAAAACTACATGTAATTATATGAGGGGTGTTTATATGAATGTTTATGTAAGAGAACCGGTTAATGCATTTACTCACTTAGGAGGAGCTGTATTATCATTTATTGCATTATTAGCTATGCTTGTGAAAGTTTCTGTTAAGATGCCATCTGTTGCTGCAATTACAGCTGTTATTTTATTCGGTATCGGGATGATGGTCCTTTATATGGCATCAGCTGTGTATCATAGTGTCGTAGCCAGTGAACGTGTTATTTATTTCTTTAGGAAGCTAGATCATTCTATGATTTTCATATTAATTGCAGGTACATATGCACCCTTTTGCTTAATTACATTAAATTCGGCAAATGGTTTACTATTATTTTGTTTAGTTTATGCAACGGCAATTTGTGGTATTGCTTTTAAAATGTTTTGGTTTAATTGTCCAAGATGGTTATCGACAGCAATTTATCTTCTAATGGGTTGGTTAATTGTTCTATTCTTTGCACCGCTAGCTGATAATCTAAGTACAGGAGGTATTATTTTCTTAGTACTTGGAGGCATTTTTTATACAATTGGTGGGTTTATTTACGGTGCGAAGCCAAAATGGTTGGAGTTTAAATATATGGGACACCATGAAATTTTTCATGTTTTTGTATTGTTAGGTAGTCTTGCACATTTTCTAAGTGTATATTGTTACGTAATTTGATCAAAAAACGCCACGCGATGTCTGTTATGTGGCGTTTTTTTTATTACCTGATTTGAATCGTGTATTGTACAAAAAATCATGGGATAAAATGTAAGTTTCTGTGTTCGCATAATAAACATATGATAAGAAATATGTGATATACTTTGAGAAGTTTATAATGAATGAAATATGGAGGACTATAATTATGGCAATACTTGTAACAGGTGGAGCAGGATATATTGGTAGTCATACATGCGTAGAATTACTAAAAAACGGTTACGAAATTATAGTAGTAGATAATCTTTCGAATAGCTCAGTAGAGTCTATAAATCGAGTGACAGAGATAACAGGAAAACAGTTTAAATTTTATAAAGAAGATATTTTAAATCGAGAAGCACTTGATACGATTTTTGAAGAAAATACAATTGAAGCTGTTATTCACTTTGCAGGCTTTAAGGCTGTAGGGGAATCAGTAGAAATTCCGTTAACGTATTATCATAACAACATTACAAGCACATTAGTGCTATGTGAAGTGATGCAGAAGCATGATGTGAAGAAGATGATCTTCAGTTCGTCTGCAACAGTGTATGGTATTCCAGAAACATCACCAATTACGGAGGAGTTTCCATTAAGTGCAACGAATCCATATGGTCAAACGAAATTAATGATTGAACAAATTATGCGTGACGTAGCATTCGCGGATGCAGAATGGAGTATCACATTACTTCGTTATTTCAACCCATTTGGTGCACATGAAAGTGGACGTATTGGAGAAGATCCAAACGGAATTCCAAATAACTTAATGCCATATGTAACACAAGTAGCAGTAGGGAAGTTAAAGGAATTAAGTGTATTTGGAAATGACTATCCAACAAAAGATGGCACGGGTGTCCGTGATTATATTCATGTTTTAGACTTAGCAAATGGCCATGTAAAGGCGCTTGAAAAGGTACTTGGCACTACTGGGATAGATGCATACAATCTCGGTACAGGTACTGGTTATAGTGTATTAGAAATGGTTGAAGCATTTGAAAAAGTTTCAGGCAAGGAAGTTCCTTATAAAATTACGGAACGTCGTCCTGGTGATGTGGCAGTATGTTTTGCAGATGCATCGAAAGCGAAGCGTGAATTAGGATGGGAAGCAAAACGCGGATTAGAAGAGATGTGTGCAGACTCTTGGAGATGGCAATCAAATAACAAAAATGGCTATCTAGAAGTTTAATAAACAGATAAAAAAATGACCTTTTGCGGGAGCAAAAGGTCATTTTTATTTATTTATTTCCATTAAGTTTATTAGCAAATTTAGTAAAGAAAGTTCGCCGTTTTATAGGAGTATTTGACTGACAAAACGTATAGTAATCAATATCTTTAATGTAAGTAAAGAGTCTAGAAATAGCATATAAGAATGTAATAGAAGATCCGAGTGCAAAACTAATACCGTAACCATTAAATCCAAATGGAAGTAGAAGAAGACTTAATAACAGGTTTGCAAAAAAGAACAGGGCTGATGTTCGAAATGCTCCTTTACGATCTTCAAAATATAAGAGTAGTAATGTGATAACAAGGACCATCCCGTTTGCATAAGCACCAATTATAGTCAGCTGCAAAATAGAGTATTCAAGTGTTACGTTCCCAGATTGTGAACTAAACATCCATATTATAAAAATAATAAGTAAAGAAAAAATACCTTGATTACGAAGTATTCGTTCCATTTCTTGCTTTAGGACAAAGTTCATTGATTCTTTTAATTGTAAAATTGTATTTAATGTCGCCCCATTGTTAACTGAACCGAAGAACTTCTTATACCGTTCATAAAACCTTGTTTCAATGGATACTACGAAGAAAATATAGGTTGGGATAATGCTTAAATAAGCCCAGAAAACAGATGTATCATAAATTTGATGATAAATAAACGTGTTTTCAATATTTCCTCGCCCTTCTCCGAACCAAATAACAAAGTTACATACCCAAATGCCAATATTGTAAAGTAAGCTTGACCAAAATAGTTCTGGATATTTATCTAAATAAGAAAGAAAGGTAAATTGTTCAGTAGCATCACTATTTGGAAACATTCGTACAATAACTATACTTAACCACACTAATGTAATGAAAGTCCCGATTGTAAAAGAAATTAAAAGTAATAGGGCCAATCCGTTCTATTCCAAGTGTTGGATGCCAGTAAGCGATAAGTGCAATTCCAGATAAGGAGAAAATGGAACCAATTAAAAATGCAAGAGCGATGGACTGATAATCTTTAGCTGCTGTTAAATAAATGGATTGAATCCAAATGATGTTTAAAGCCAAAAATAAAAATAGCATCACGATTTTATAATACAAGGCTAATGGTTGTCCTTCAGATATACTTGTTAATACGAGAATATCTGTTTGTTTTAAGTAATCTTTAATATTTACTTTGCCGGTCATTATTACATGCTCTTCTAATCCTAATTGTTGAATTAAATCACGACATTCCTGAGCATATTCTGCTTCTTCCGTATCAGGACCTAGTAAGTAAAATATAAATGGAATATCTTTTTCTAATAATAATTTAGCTGCATAAATCATTGTTTTTATATCTTTAATTGGTACAACTCGTATAATAGCGGAAATGATGAGTTTATCCGAATTGTATTTTGGTTTACGTAACCCTTTATAGTCAGATAAAGTAACGCCATTTGGAACGATTTTTAGTTTATGGGCCGGAGCACCTAATTCTTTTTGATATGCACTATTTCGGCCGAACAACGTAATTACATCAGCGGCTTGTTCATATGCTTGATGGGACAAGTGATGAAAGAAAGAAACCCATCTTTTTTTATATTCAATTGGTATCCAAGTAGATTGTAGTATTTCTTCTTCACGCTCCCGAGAATAAATACCGTGTTCAGTTAGAATAAATGGTATATCGGACTTGGCACTAATTGCAGCACCAAGCAATCCACCATACCCTGTCGATACAGAATGAATAAGATCTAATTCAGGAAAATCAATTTGTAAAATTTGAATTATTGGTGTGAACATAGATCTCCACATCCAAAAGTAATTTAAGAAGGATCCACTACTTTCTTCATATAAATAGCAAGTGTTCAAAATGAGAAACTATCAAGATTGACTATCACGCTTTAGGTCAGTAATACGATTATCTTATAAAGATAAATGTATTACTGACTAGCCCCTTTCACATAATAGGGGAGATTTAATGAATTCGAACGAGTTGTTTATGGTATACTGTATTACCTTCTTGGCTTGTATATGGCGGGATACTTCGCCCAAAACAATTTGCAACAATATTGGAGTGGCCAGGATAAGAAATACGGATTTCATACAAATCGATAGAGTCATCTAAATCAGCATAAAAAACTGCTAAGTGGTTGCCTTGTAAAATATATGGGAATGCTACTTCCGTATTTTCACCAAGTAGTACAGGTAATTTTACAGGATTAGAATAGTTAGACCAATCCCAAACCTCTATAGTTACATGGTGTGTGTAATATGCATCTAAATTTACAATGTTTACTACTGCTGAAACAGTTGCAGGCTCTCTTGTTAATACACCTGTGGAGTGAAAAACAAAATGATTTGGATAATGAAGAGGCATAAATATCAAACCTTTCTAAATTAATATGAGTGTACGATATTCTATGCAAATAATTAATAGAATGAGATAGGGAAAATGTATCATTCTACTAATTTTTTATAGAAATTCAAAACGTAGTATTGAAAAGTATTCCAACACTTGTATCATTGTTAGAGTACGTTTATAATCAAGGAATCCTATTTCATGTTTTGATAGGGTTATTTATTATTGAAAGCGTTTTAAATTTGTTATTTTTTAAGGTAGGAAGTCTAACTTATTCAGATTAAAAATTATGTATGTAGTTTTAAATAGGAAGAAAAATAATAAAGTGAAACTTTAATCAGTGGGTGGGGGTTGTTCATCCCCATTGATTATTAGCCTTCACTAATCAGGCTTTACGGGCAGTTGATCTCCCACTTAACTTCTTTGCTCTAGCTGAATTTTGAGGTGGGAGTTTTACTGCTCGTTAATGCGGGATAAAGTATCACTTTATATTGTGGGGAGGTTAAAAGTGTGAAAGGGAAAGATTTTCACACGAATATATATGGGTTACGTAGGATTATTACTTTCAGGTGCAGCTTTATTTTTAAATAGTCTTGTCATATTAGGCAAAGTAGAGATGAAAAGTGCAGGTGTCTTTAATTTATTTGTGGGGGCATTACAAATTATCATTCCGTTCTATTTGATTATGATTTCTGATCAAAGTAATTGGACGGTATATTCATATGCGGCTACTTTTTTATTTGGTTTAACTTATTTATATGTAGGCGTTACTTTTATTAAAGGAATGGATAGTAGTGGACTAGGCTGGTTCTGTATTTGGGTAGCAATTATTGCTTTATTCTATATGATTGTTTCATTTGTTCAATTCCACGATGTTGTTAATGCGTTAACATGGTTTATGTGGGCATTACTTTGGTATTTATTCTTTGTATTAAATGCACAAAAAAAGAATATCAATCAATATCTTGGCAGAATTGCCTTTGTACAATCATGGGTAACATTGACATTGCCTTCACTCTTTTATTTTATGGGAGTATGGGGCGAGGGATTCATATATGAACTATGGGTTTATGTATCAGTAATTTCTATTTTATATTGCTGCTATTGTATTTTTAAATATCGAGTACGTTAATGTATCGTGTGTAGAGAAAACATGGAATCGTTAAACTGATTCCATGTTTTTTTATTTTAGCGTTTATAATAATAGAGGTAGTATTTTACAATTTTTGAAAACGGGGATGATGAAGGTGAAAAAAGTATTGGTGCTAGGGGGAACAAGATTTTTTGGTAAACATTTAGTAGAAGTACTGTTGCAAGCTGGACATGATGTAACCATTGCGACGAGGGGAGTTACTGAAGATTCCTTTGGAGGTGCAGTAAAAAGACTGATTGTAGATAGAGAAGATGAGAGGCTACTAGAAGAGCGTTTTGAAGGTAAAAGTTATGATATCGTATACGATAATTTATGCTATAGCTCGAATGCAGCGAAGATAATATGTGAAGTGCTAAAAGGAAAAACGAAGAAATACATTATGACATCTTCAATGGCTGTCTATGAGCCTGCGCTAGGCCTGTTAGAAGAAAACTTCAATCCGTACGAGTATACAATTACGTATGGAGGTAGGAATGATTTCAATTATAGTGAAGGTAAGCGATTAGCCGAAGCAGTTTTATTTCAACATGCAACATTTCCAGTTGTCGCAGTGCGTTTTCCAGTTGTTATTGGAGAAAACGATTATACGAAAAGATTACAATTTTACGTTGAACATGTTGTGAAACAAGGGTCTATCGTTGTGGATCATGTAGATGGAGAGTTGTCATTTATACATGAAAAGGAAGCAGGACAGTTTTTAGCTTGGTGCGGGATGGAAAACATAGAAGGGCCAATTAATGCTTGTAGTAACGGGGTGGTTTCTACCAGAGAAGTTATTCGTTTCATAGAAGAGAATACCGGGAGAAAAGCGCTCATTCAAGAAGTAGGAGATAATATAGCTCCTTATAATGGAGTGATTAATTGTACGTTACATAATGGAAAGGCTCGTGAATTAGGATTCCCGTTCCGAGAGTTGAAATTAGAGACGGAAAAAGTTTTACGTTATTACATAAATACAATGAAATAATCATAAATCCCCCGGTGGCAATCCGGGGGATTCTGGAGGATTTCGACAATACTAATTTTACATTACCAAATTTACCTTATACGCACGACTAATGTGTTTGTGATTGAATTGCTTGTAAATACTTTTCATTTACCAGGTCCCAGTTCACCGTATGCCACCAGTTGGTAACAAATTCTGGACGCCGATTTTGATACTTTAAATAATAGGCGTGTTCCCATACATCGATGACGAGTAATGGAATTTTACCTTCTTGCAAAGGTGTATCTTGATTGGGTGTACTCATAACGGAAAGTTCCTCACCGTCAAGAACAAGCCATCCATAGCCACTTCCAAAACGACTAATAGCTGCTTTGGAAAGTTGATCTTTTAAGTTGTCAAAGGTATTGAAATAATAATCAATTACTTTTGCAACGTCTCCATTAGGCTCACCGCCACCTCGCGGGCTCATTAATTCCCAAAAAAGACTATGACAATAATGTCCACCACCGTTATTTCTGACAGCTGTAACAATTTCTTTTGGTAAAGTTTCTAAATTACATAGTAACTCTTCTAAAGATTTATTATGTAATTCCGTATAGTTTTCTAAAGCGGCATTCAAGTTATTTACGTATGTCGCATGGTGCTTTCCATGATGAATAGAAAGCGTATTGCTATCGATATATGGCTCTAGTTCATCATAGTCATATGAAAGCTTTGGCAATTGAAATGAAGACATAACATTCCCTCCTTTCTTATTAAAAAGTTGGTCTAGGTAAAAATAATTTACCTGAGTCAAAAATACACCTATTTTTTATACAAGTCAATAGTAATCTCTTTAATTTTCTGAAAAATATTACAATAAAAGTAACACTTCGACTTTCATTTGTGACTCTTATTCTTTTTGCTTATACTGTAAAGTAGTAACGTTTTGTTGAAATAGAAGGAGATCGTTTATGAGTAAATCGAAACAATTAATAGAGGAAGCGAGTCATTTTATTAAGGTTTGCTATAAAGAGCTTAATAAAGAACAATTCATAGAAGAGAGAATAAAAGAAATTCAAGCTGAGATAGAGAAGACGGGGACGTATGAGCATACATTTGAAGAACTTGTTCATGGATCACGAATGGCATGGCGCAATAGTAATCGATGTATCGGAAGACTATTTTGGAGTAAGATGCACATATTAGATGCACGTGAGGTAAATGATGAGGAAGGTGTATACAATGCATTAATTCATCATATTAAATATGCAACGAACGATGGGAAAGTTAAACCGACAATTACAATTTTTAAGCAATATCAAGGTGAAGAAAATAATATACGAATTTATAATCACCAATTGATTCGGTATGCAGGATATAAAACAGAAATGGGAGTGATTGGTGACTCTCATTCCACTGCGTTTACAGATTTTTGTCAGGAACTTGGCTGGCAAGGAGAAGGTACGAATTTCGATGTATTGCCACTTGTGTTTTCTATAAACGGGAAGGCACCTATATATAAAGAAATTCCGAGAGAAGAAGTAAAAGAAGTGCCAATTGAACACCCAGAATACCCGATTTCGTCACTTGGAGCAAAATGGTATGGGGTTCCAATGATTTCAGATATGTGCTTAGAAATTGGCGGTATTTCTTATACGGCAGCCCCGTTCAATGGATGGTATATGGGAACGGAGATTGGGGCTCGTAACTTAGCGGATCATGATCGCTATAATTTACTTCCGGCTGTTGCGGAGATGATGAAGCTCGATACATCGAGAAACGGTACGTTATGGAAAGACAAGGCGCTAATTGAATTAAACGTGGCTGTTTTACATTCTTTTAAAAAACAAGGAGTTAGTATTGTGGATCACCATACAGCTGCACAACAATTTCAACAATTTGAGAAGCAGGAAGCGGCATGTGGACGGGTTGTAACAGGTAATTGGGTGTGGCTCATTCCACCGTTGTCGCCAGCTACCACTCATATTTATCATAAACCGTATCCAAATGAAATTTTGAAGCCGAATTTCTTTCATAAATAATAGCTAGTATAGTTTTTTTTCTGCAAAATATAATTTTTTTTAATTACTGTTACGTAGCAAATGGAAGCCTTTACTATCGGCTATTTTTGGAAAGGGCTTTTTGAACCAAGGAGTTCCTTATGTTATAATCAAATTTCTGTTTCGAAGACCTTATAGAAATATAAGGTCTTTTGTTTTGCTTTTTTATGTAATAGGAATAGAAATTTTCTTTTAAATAAGGGATTTAGCATATTTTTAGGGACAACATAAGTGTGTAGGAAATTGATGAATTATTATGCTTATATAATCATTGTGTTTTGGGTGTAAACAAGAAAACATAATAAAGTTGTTTTTTTAGATTGCTGAGGAAGGAGGAAGTGTAAATGAGGATGAAGAGTCGAAAAACGGATTGGCCTGTATTTCTTATTAGTGGTGGCTCACTTTTATTATTTGTAATTGCAGTTATTTTAAATAAAAGTTACGTAGAGGGAGCCATTAATAGCAGTTTTGCAGCTTCAATTAAATATTTTGGTGCCTTTTGGCAGGTTTTATTAATTGGTACATTTGTTGTTGCAATTTGTATGGCGTTTTCGAAATATGGGAGAGTTAAACTTGGGGGACTAGAAAAACCTGAGATTAGTACGACAAAATGGCTCGCTATTATTATGTCTACATTACTTGCCGGAGGTGGCGTTTTTTGGGCAGCCGCAGAGCCGATGTACCATTTGATGACGGTGCCACCAATACATGAAGGTATAACTGCTGGAACGAAAGAAGCGGTAATGCCGGCTTTAGCACAAAGTTATATGCACTGGGGTTTCCTGGCTTGGACGATTTTAGGTACAATTAGTGCGGTAGTTATGATGTACGGGCATTATCATAAAGATATGCCTTTAAAACCTCGAACGCTTTTATATCCTATTTTTGGAGAGAAATTGCGAAAGAGTTGGCTTGGAACAATGATCGATGTATTTGCCATTATTGCGGTAGCTGCAGGGACGATTGGTCCAATCGGATTTTTAGGACTACAAGCAAGTTATGGGTTACAAGCATTGTTTAACATTCCTGATGTGTTTACTACTCAATTAGCCATTATTGTTTGTGTAGTAGCTGTTTCTACTATATCTGCGGTAACAGGAATTGATAAAGGGATTCAAATTATAAGTAATTTAAATGTTAGGTTAGCAGTTCTATTAATGGTATTTGTATTACTATTTGGACCAGGTGGATTTATTATCGATTCATTTGTTTCTTCGTTTGGATTTTATATAAATGAATTTATTCCAATGAGCACATATCGTGGTGATACAGCTTGGTTAGGATCGTGGACAATCTTTTTCTGGGGATGGTTTATTGGATATGGACCGATGATGGCAATTTTAGTGAGCCGAATTTCAAGAGGAAGAACAATCCGAGAAATCATCGTTGCAATTGGAATTATTGCACCTATTATTACAACGTTTTGGTTTACTATACTAGGGGGATCAGGTGTGTTTTATGAGTTAATGAATCCTGGTTCTATCTCGACCGCATTAAGTGAATCTGGTATGCCAGCGGCTATGATTGCAATTACAGAGCAACTGCCACTATCTAATATTATTGGACCTGCATTTCTTTTATTAACAATTTTATTTGTAGTGACAACAGGAGATTCAATGGCTTATTCGATTTCAATGGCAGTGACTGGAGATGGAGATCCTAGAATTAGTTTGCGAGTTTTTTGGTCGCTTATTATGGGCGCAGTTGCGGCGATTCTTTTATATATGGGTGAGGGAAGTATTAACGCCTTACAATCCTTCATTGTAGTGACGGCTGTTCCAGTGTCTATTCTGTTATTCCCAATGCTATGGCTAGCGCCTAAAGTCGCAGGGGAATTAGCGTTAAAACAAGGTATTGTAAAAGAAGAAGATAAAACTAGCTTCTTGTTCCAAAAAGCTAGTAAATCAAAATAAATAATTGTATTTATATAAGAAGAGGAAGCATTTCATTTGAGATGCTTCCTCTTTGCTATTTATCCAAATACTTTTCCTGAGGGGACAGTATTTGGATAAACATTTCGTATAGTTTCAATCTATTCTAATACTTTATCTTTCGTCTCTGGGACACATAATAGCATTGTAACTAAACCGATTGGATAGATAATGAAGATGAGAGATAATGCTCCCATTAAATTACCACCTGCAGCAAGTAAGCCGATAATAACAGGTCCAAATCCAGCTAACCCACGTCCTGTACCGAAAATAAAGTTCTCTGCTGTCGAGCGAGCTTCAGCAGGATAGTTTTCAGCTAAAATTGCTCTGAATCCCCCCATCATGCCATTGGCAAAGAATCCAAGCAATGCACTTCCCCATAACAATGATGTTGAGTCTGTGAATAAGAAGAAGTAAATGAGACAGTATATAGTACCACCGACATAATAGATTGTAAAAGTTTTACGTCGACCAATTTTATCGGCTAGAATACCAAAAGTCGCAATTCCAATTAGCATGCCGATCGTAGAGATGAACATCCAGCCGCTCGCTTTTGCTAATGTGTAGTTATATTTATTCGCTAAATAGTTGGCATCCATGTGAAAATTCCATAATATCCGAAGTTCTGGATGAATGACATAATAATAAGACCAATTGTTGTTATCGTTACTTTTTTATTGGCAAATAACTTTCGAAGTGGGAACTTTTTCATTTGCTTTAGTTGTTCTGCCTCAGTAGTTGTTAAATTACCTTTAGCTTCTTTTTGTAACAATTCTTTTTTGTATCGTTGTTTTTGTTCCCATATTTTCGGTTCACTTAAACTTTTGCGGACGTAAACAGCTAGTAGAGCGGGAATGAGTCCAAATAAGAAAACAGCTCTCCATCCGAAATGCGGGACGATAAATGCCGGAAGGAGTGAAGCGACTAGTACGCCAAATTGCCATCCGAGTGCAACAACGGATGTCGCCTTAGCGCGCATTTCTTTAGACCATGTTTCAGTTACGATGGCCATCCCAATCCCGAATTCACCACCAACTCCCATTCCAACTAAAAAGCGAAGAATTAATAATTGCCAATAATCTGTTGCGAAATAAATAAGTGCTGTTGCTAGTGAGAATAGTAAGATTGTGAAGGCCATCGTACGGATACGCCCAAATAAATCAGCAATAAATCCAAATAAATAAGACCCGATTAGCATTCCTATTGTGGTAGCTAATGTTAAGTTTCCACCTTCAACAGGGCTTAAATGAAATTCTTTTAAAATGTAGACGAGTACGAAAGATAAGAGCAACATGTCTAAACCTTCTGCTGCATATCCTAGCGCAGAACCAAACAATGTTTTATATCTTTTCTCTTTCGTCTCCTCTGTTGTTGATTGTACATCAGTAGTGACGTTCATCATTACTCCTCCTTATTTTCTTCTACAGTCGCTATGGAAGAATAACAAAAGGCCTTCTCACCTGATATGATGAGAAGGCCAAAAAAGCATACGTATCCCTAAAAAAGACCATACGTATAGTATATTCCGACTTCCTTCTCAACCTCACGGGGTTGGGTTAAAGGACTGTATTATATTACTTTATTTTTAGCACTCTTCTGTTAGATTGTCAAATAAAGAGGGGATAGTTATGTGTAAAATATTTCAAAAAACATTTCATTCTCCTTGACGCACGCTTCATTATTTTCCCATAATAAAACTAACTAATATAAAAAGGAATGAATCACAGATGCTAAATTTAGTACTTATGATGATTGAACGCGTCGGACTTATTGTTATTTTAGGATTTTTACTCTCTCATATTAAAACGTTCCGGCGTCTTCTTCATAAGCAAGACGGATATGTAGATAAGTTTAAGCTTATTTGTATTTTTTCAGTGTTTACAATTGTAAGCAATTACACAGGGATTGAAATAGCAGGAAATACTATTATGAATGAAAATTGGTTACAAGGTGTTTCATCATCCAGCACAATTGCGAATACACGAATCATGGGTGTTGGAATTAGTGGATTGCTTGGCGGTCCTATCGTCGGAATTGGAGTAGGTTCTATTGCGGGTATTCATCGTTATATGCTTGGCGGGACGACGGCAGTAAGTTGTGCAATTTCATCAATTTTGGCTGGGATTATAACAGGTTATATTGGATACATTTTCAAAAAATATAACCGTACTATTACTCCTAAATTTTCTGCGATTTTAAGTGTTTTTATCGTTACTTTAGAAATGCTTATGATTCTATTAATTATAGAAGATGGACTTAGTGTTGTGAAAACAATTGCGCTACCGATGATTCTTGTAAATAGTTTTGGCAGTTTCATTTTACTTTCGATGATACTAGCTATTTTACGACAAGAAGAAAACGCAAAAGCTTTGCAAACGCATAAAGTATTACGAATTGCTGATAAGACGTTACCATATTTCCGCCAAGGGTTAACAGAAGAGTCTTGTAAACATGTGGCACAAATTATTCACCGCTTTACGGGAACAGATGCGGTATCCTTAACAGATACAGAGGAAATCTTAGCTCACGTTGGATTAGCATCAGATCATCATATTCCTTCACACAGTTTAATAACAGGTTTATCAAAAGAAGTATTAAAAACAGGGAAAATAATGAAGGCAAAATCACGTGAGATTATTAATTGTCAACATGAAGGGTGTCCATTACAAGCGGCAGTTGTTATTCCATTAACTTCACATGGAAATACGATAGGAACATTAAAACTTTATTTTAAAAACCCTAATCAATTAAGTCGTGTTGAAGAAGAGTTAGCGGAAGGGCTAGCGAAAATATTCTCCACACAGCTTGAGTTAGGTGAAGCTGAGTTACAAAGTAAGTTATTGCAAGATGCCGAAATAAAAGCGTTGCAAGCACAAATCAATCCGCATTTTTTATTTAATGCAATTAATACAGTATCAGCTTTATGCCGAACAGATGTAGAGAAAGCGAGAAAATTATTATTGCAGCTTAGCGTTTATTTTCGTTGTAATTTGCAAGGGGCACGACAATTACTTATTCCATTAGAACAAGAGTTGAATCATGTACATGCATATTTATCGTTAGAGCAAGCGAGGTTTCCGAATAAGTATGAAGTGAAGATGTACATTGAAGAGGCATTAAAGGTGACTTTAGTTCCACCATTTGTGCTTCAGCTATTAGTTGAAAATGCATTGCGCCATGCTTTTCCGAAAAAGCAGCCAGTGTGCCAAGTCGAGGTACATGTGTTTGAAAAAGAAGGGATGGTTCACTTTGAAGTAAAGGATAATGGACAAGGGATTGAGAGTGAACGTCTAGAGCAATTAGGAAAAATGGTAGTTCCATCAAAGAAAGGGACGGGAACAGCCTTATATAATATTAATGAACGACTTATCGGGTTATTTGGGAAAGAGACAATGCTTCAAATTGAAAGTGAATTAGAGCAAGGGACAAAGATCCTCTTTGTGATTCCGAAAAAAGTAGAGGAGGAAAAACGGAGTGTTAAAAGTATTAGTAGTTGATGATGAAATGTTAGCACGGGATGAATTGAAATATTTATTAGAGAAAACAAAAGAAGTAGAGATAATTGGTGAGGCGGATTGTGTAGAGGATGCATTAGAAGAATTAATGAAAAACAAACCAGATATTGTTTTTCTAGATATTCAATTATCTGATGATAATGGATTTGAAATCGCAAATATATTAAAGAAAATGAAAAACCCACCTTCAATTGTGTTTGCTACTGCCTATGATCAATATGCATTGCAAGCATTTGAAGTAGATGCGTTAGATTACATTTTAAAGCCATTTGATGAAGAACGTATCGTACAGACATTAAAGAAATATAAAAAACAAAAGCAAACAAAGTTAGAAACAAAGCAAGATGTAAAGAGTGTAGATGTAACGGCCGAGATGCATAAATTAGCATTACCAATTGAGGAATCAATTGTACTTGTTAACATTGAAGATATTATTTATGTAGGGCTTGTAGATGGGAAAGTAACTGTAAAAACAATGAAAGAAACATATGTAACACATGATACGCTTGTCATTTTGGAAAAGAAATTACCACAAACAATTTTTATGCGTGTTCATCGTAGTTTCGTTGCTAATATTAATCATATTTCTGAGATACAGCCGTGGTTTAATTCGACTTATAACTTAATTATGAAAGAGGGATCCAAAGTCCCGGTTAGCCGTACATATGCAAAAGAACTTAAAAAGCTGCTTCGTATTTAAGAAGCAGCTTTTTGTATTTCGTCTGCCTATTTTTGTAACTAATTTTGTATATTTGACGTTCTGTTATGTAAACGCTTACAGTTTTATTTTTATCTTATACAATAAAGGTACCAAATCGAAAGAGGTGGCCAAAATGAGTACGAAAAAAGTATATAGTTTCTTATCACAAGCATTCATATTTTCAGCTATTATGTTAGTTTCTAATATTATTGCAACGCATTTACCAATTCCGATGCCTTCATCGGTGATCGGATTAGTTATTTTATTTAGCCTATTATGTTTAAAAGTTATTAAATTGGAACAAGTTGAATCATTCGGAACGGCCTTAACAGGTATTATCGGATTCCTTTTCGTTCCATCAGGTATTTCGGTTATTAATTCTCTCGGTGTAATGGGACAATATTTTGTACAAATTTTAACTGTAATTGTTGTCGCAACAATTATTTTACTCGCTGTAACAGGATTATTTGCACAATTTATTTTAGGAAAAGACGATAAAGAAATAGAAGATACGAAAGAATTGAAAGTAGTAGATAAAGGACGCAAGCACGGAAAAGTTGCGTAACCAATTTAGTATATATTGTTAGGAGGGAATGAACATGGCAAGCACAATGACTCCATATTTCGGAATCGTCGTTTCATTAATCGCATACGGAATCGGAACATTATTATTTAAGCATTCAAAAGGATTCTTCTTATTCACACCATTATTCGTAGCGATGGTATTAGGGATTGTCTTTCTAAAAGTAGGTAACTTTACTTTTGAAGAATATAATACTGGCGGAAAAATGATTAGCTTCTTCTTAGAACCAGCAACAATCGCGTTTGCAATTCCATTATATAAACAAGTTGATAAGTTAAAAAAATATTGGTGGCAAATTTTATCGGCTATTGTGGTTGGATCTATTTGTTCAGTGGTTGTTGTGTTCATTGTCGCAAAAGCAATTGGTCTAGATACAGCTGTAATGAACTCAATGTTACCGCAGGCAGCAACAACAGCAATTGCATTACCAATCTCTGAAAGTATCGGTGGTATTCCAGCAATTACATCATTTGCAGTTATCTTTAATGCTGTTATCGTATACGCATTAGGAGCTTTATTCTTAAAAACATTTAGAGCGAAACACCCGGATTGCTAAAGGTTTAGCGCTTGGAACAGCAGGACATGCGTTAGGGGTTGCAGTAGGTATCGAAATGGGTGAAGTAGAAGCAGCTATGGCCAGTATCGCTGTGACAGTGGTTGGTGTCGTAACAGTGGTGGTTATTCCAATGTTCATGCCGTTTATTGGATGATAAAACTTACTAAAAAAAATATAAAAGCAAGTTATTTGTAGGACGGATTTCTACTGATAGCTTGCTTTTTATGTTACAGTAGTGGTAAGACCTATTGAAGGATAAAAGTTTCCTTAAATCTTCATTAATACTACGTATAATGCGTTCTGAAATAGGTCATTGTATTGTAAAATAAGAAGTAACATAATATATAGCACAATTAACGGGTGGTTAGGGTTGAATATAAATTGCTCGCAATGGCTTTAATATTAAAGGATAATTATAAGTAGAAAATAGAGAGAGATCTACTTGTTAACGTTTTACTTTATAGGACAGGAGAGAGTACTCGTCGATTATGCAAATAAAAAACCTGTTTCAAAGCAAAGGATTTCAGAGGTTAATCGTATTAGTATTACTTGCTCTCATATTGTATGGGATGCAAAGTATGTTAAATTTAATTTTAATTACGTTTATGTTGACGTATTTAATGGATCGATTCCAAAAGTTTATTTCTCGTAAATTAGATCATTTCATGCCAATTAATCGAAAAATTATTATAGCGCTTTTATATGTAATGTTAGTGGCGGGAATTGCCATTACGCTATTTAAATATTTACCGGTATTAACAATACAAATTTCACAATTGATTTATCAATTTAATGTATTTTTAAGAAATCCACCTGATAGTGAATTAATTAAGTATGCAGTTAATGCTGTTAATCATATGGAGCTTTCTAAATATGTGGGGCAAGGCGTAGACATTTTGTATAAATCTATTACGAATGTTGGGAAATTTGGCCTTCAAGTTTTACTTTCTGTAATTTTAAGTTTATTTTTCTTACTTGAAAAAGCACGTATCGTTGCTTTTACTTCGAAATTTAAAGAAAGCCGACTTGCAATTTTCTATAACGAAATAGAGTATTTCGGAAAGAAATTTGCACGTTCATTTGGAAAAGTAATCGAAGCACAATTTTTAATTGCAATTGTTAACTGTGTTTTATCTGTTATTGCATTATGGATATTAGGATTCCCGCAATTACTAGGTTTAGCGTTAATGATTTTCTTGCTTGGTTTAATTCCAGTGGCGGGTGTTATTATCTCGTTATTCCCACTCTGTATGATTGCTTACAATATTGGCGGTATTATATATGTCGTTTATATTGTAGTTATCGTAACAGTAATTCATGCACTTGAGAGCTATGTATTAAATCCGAAGTTTATGTCTCAAAAAACAAACTTACCAATCTTCTACACATTTATGATATTAATTTTCTCTGAGCATTTCTTAGGTGTGTGGGGACTTATTATCGGTATTCCAATCTTCATTTTCTTATTAGATGTCTTAGATGTGACAAGTGATGAAATGGAGAAGGACGTTGGAAAAAAATAAAGTGAAGTAAAGAAAAAGCATCGATGTTCGATGCTTTTTCTTTTATAACATGACGTTCCTTATGCCATACTGTAAGGAGAAGATAGAATAGGGGTGAAATAATGGCTGTAAATGAAAAGATAGAGTTAGCTACGTTTGCCGGAGGGTGTTTCTGGTGTATGGTTTCGCCATTTGAAGAGATGGAAGGGATTATACAGGTTGTTTCAGGCTATACAGGTGGCCATAAAGAGGATCCAACGTATAAAGAAGTGTGCTCGGAAACAACTGGGCATTATGAAGCAGTACAAATTACATTTGATGCAAATAAAATGCCGTATGAAGAGTTGTTAAATATATATTGGAGACAAATTGACCCGACTGATATAGGGGGACAATTCCACGACCGTGGACAGTCTTATGAAACGGTGATTTTTTATCATAATGAAGAACAACATAAAAAGGCAGAGGCTTCAAAAGAAGAGCTCGAGAAAAGTGGGCATTTTTCGAAGCCAATTGCGACAAAAATATTGCCAGCTGCTACGTTTTATCCAGCTGAAGAATATCACCAAGGATATTATAAGAAGAATACATTTCGCTATGAGTTATATCGTAAAGGCTCAGGTCGAGATGCTTTTATTAAACAACATTGGCCAAAGAATAATGCTCATTTAAAAGAAAGATTAAACGAGATGCAGTTTTATGTAACACAGGAAAATGGGACAGAACCGCCTTTTCAAAATGAGTATTGGAATCATAAAGAAGAAGGGCTTTATGTAGATATTGTTTCGGGGGAACCATTATTTACTTCTTTCGATAAGTTCGATAGCGGCTGTGGATGGCCGAGTTTTACGAAACCAGTTATGTCAGCTAGTGTGAAAGAAAAAATGGATGTTAGCCATAATATGACGCGTACGGAAGTGAGAAGTAAAGAAGGAGATTCACATCTTGGGCATGTATTTCCAGACGGCCCAGGACAAAACGGCCTTCGTTATTGTATTAATTCGGCAGCGCTACGCTTTATTCAAAAAGAAGATTTAGAAAAAGAAGGATATGGTGATTTCCTAATCTTGTTTGGGAATAAAAAATAACCTCGCAGTCAGCGAGGTTATTTTTTTATTTTACTTTTTTCTTTTTAAATTTGCTTAATGCTTCATAAACGATTGGAACAATAAGAAGTGTTAATAACGTTGAACTTGTTAATCCACCAATTACTGTTACGCCAAGTCCTTTAGAAATTAAGCCGCTACCTTCAAATCCTAATGCAAGCGGGATAAGAGCCCCGATTGTTGCAATTGCAGTCATTAAGATAGGACGCAGGCGTGTTGTACCAGCTTCTAATAATGCTTCACGTGTTGATAGGCCGTCATTTTCTTTATGAATAACACGGTCAATGAGCACGATTGCGTTCGTTACAACGATACCAATTAGCATAAGAGCCCCAATCATCGCAGATACGCTTAACGTTTCGCCAGAAATTAATAAGGCAACGAGTGCACCAATGATTGTGAATGGTAGCGAGAATAAAATTGCGAATGGTGCAAGGGCACCGCCAAATGTAACAACAAGAACGAAGTATACAATGGCAATCGCAGCTAACATCGCGAAGCCAAGTTGCTTGAATGATTCTTGAATATCTTGTGTAACACCACCCATAGAAACATCTATACCAGAAGGAAGATCCATTTTATCTACTTCTTTTTGAACAGCGGCAGATGCTTTTGAAACGTCATCAGATGTTAGTTTTGCACTAACTTCCGCATAAACACGGCCATCACGATGTGTTACTGTGTTAGAAGTTTCACCTTCTTTTACAGTCATAACATCTTTAACGGCAACTTCATTACCAAGTGGTGTTGTAATTTTACGATTTGTTAAGTCATCGATCGTTTCATAGTTTTGTTTTTCAGTTTCTACATATACATTTATATCTTTATCATCTTTTTTAATTGTTGTAAGAACAGGGCGGTCATGTTGATTAGAAAGTCCCATTCCAATTTGAGCAGCAGTTAGCCCCATTTTACTTAACTTTTCTTGATCAGCGACTAAAGTATATTCTGCATATGTTTTTGCAACACTAGAGTCTATGTCTTTTAAATCTTTATTTTTCTTCATGATATTTTGAATGTCTTTCACGACAGGCTTAATTTCTTCAGAGCTATCTCCATAAACGTATAGCTTAATTTCGTTACTACCGCCACCTGCTCCGAAATCTTGGTTTTTCCATTCACCTTTTCCAGACATCTTTTGTAAATCTTTAACGACTTGTTCTTTCTCTTTTTCAAAGTTTTTCGTATCGTTATCATATTGAACGAAGAACATCGCTTGATTTGTTTGACCAGGGCTCATTGGGTTTTCGCCGCCTAATGAGAATTGAATCGTTTTGACGTCTTTTTTATCTTGGAAATGCTTTTCAGCTTTCGTTGCAATTTTTTCAACGTCGTCTAACGTTTGACCTGGCTCAGGTTTGTACGTTGCGATAATCATTTTTTCTTCTTCAGATGGTAAGAAGCTGACACCGATGATTGGTACAAGTGCAAGGCTGCCTACTAATAGGAGGACTGTGATACTTGATGTAATAATTTTATGGTTTAACGCCCATTCAAGTATACGTTTATAGCCGTTTGCTAATTTGCTTGGTTTTTCCTCATGATGTACTTCTTTTTCTCTCATGCTTTCCTTCTTAAATAAGGAATGTGCTAGCATCGGCACAATTGTAACTGCCACAAGTAAGGAAGCAAGTAGGGCAAAAACAATTGTTAAAGCAAATGGTAAGAACATTTCACCAATCATACCCTTTACAAGCCCAAGAGGTAAGAATACAGCGATTGTTACAATTGTAGAAGACATAATCGGGATAAACATTTCTTTCGTAGCTTCACGAATTAAATCTTTCCCACGTAATTTCTCTTCTGATAAAGACATACGTCGGTAAATATTTTCAATAACAACAATTGAGTCATCAACAACGCGTCCAATAGCAACTGTCATTGCTCCAAGTGTCATAATGTTAAGGGTAATATCCATTTGTTTTATTACTAAAACTGCAATTAATAAAGAAAGTGGTATAGAAACGACAGAGATTAGTGTTGTTCGAATGTTTCGCAGGAACAACATAATAATAACAATCGCAAAGATAGCACCGAAAATAGCTTTGCTAAGCATTGTTTCGACTGATTTTTCAATAGGCGCACCTTGATCGAATGTTGAAATAATCTCTAAGTCTTTATATTTTTTCTCAAGGTCTTTTACTTTATCTTTAACTGCATTTACAACATCAACTGTATTCGCATCAGCAGCCTTCACAATTTGAATACCGATTGCTTCTTTTCCATTCGTTCGAGAAATGGATTCCGCTTTTCCAACTTCTTTAATATCAGCAATCTCTTCTAATGTAACCGTTGGTATGCCATTCATAGCGGCCGGATTCATCTGTGGTGCTTGTGTTCCAGCACCAGCGTTTTGGCTACCTTGACCATTCGGTGATGAAGGGATAGCTGGAATTTTTAATTCTTTTAATGCTTTAATTGTTGTAATGTTACCATCGACAACAACTGATTTTTCCGTATCTTTAAATGTATATAAGCCAAGTGGTAACGATACGTCCGAACCTTTAATCATATTTTTTACAGTATCTTCACTTAAACCTAATTCTTTCATCTTATCTTTTTTGAAGACAAGCTGTACTTCGTCTACTTGTTGACCTGCGATTTGAACAGATGCGACACCATCAAGTCCTTTTAATCCAGGAACAACATTTTTTTCTACATTTTCTGTTAAGGCAGCTAAAGATTCATTTTTACTCGCTACGCTTAATGAAATAACAGGAAAGGCATTAAAGTTTACTCGTGAGACTTTCGGGTCTTTCACACCTTCTGGCAGTTTCACGTTTGCGAGCGATTCTTTAATTTCCGTTTCGGCTTTTTCCATATTTTTATCAAAATCATATTCTACCTGAATAGAAGATGCGTTTTGATAAGATGATGAACTAACAACGTTTACACCGCTTAAATTTTGGAGTTGTTCTTCCATTGGTTTTGAAATTTTATCAGCTACTTCTTCTGGTGTAGCACCAGGATAAACCGTGGTTACTGTTACAATCGGTGTTGTAATATCAGGAATTGTCTCCAGCTTCATATTGAGTCCAGAATAAATACCCGCAATAGTAACAATAATGGTTAGTAGCCAAACTGCGAACTTATTTTTTAACGTGAAATTGATGATTTTGTTCATGTTTGCGCTCCCTTTTTATTATATTGACCAATCGGTCAGTCTAATACATAATATAACTGACCGATTGGTCAGTCGTCAATGAAAAGAGATGGTATAATAAAATCAAACTGTAAGTAGTCGGTTTCCTATTCTTTTTCTGATCATTGGCTTTTACTAACCGGATTTTATAGATGGAAAGGCTTCTATATAAACCATTTACTCCATTAAATTTTAGATGGGGAGTTTTATTTTCAGTTAATGTGGAATAAAATCAAGTTTGAATTTACATAAGATGCGAGATTAAATTTAGGAGAGAGAATATGAAAGAAAAAGAGCGCTTAATTATAGAGATGGCTATGAGGTTATTTGCAACTAAGGGTGTAAATGCAACGTCAGTACAAGAAATCGTAACCGCATGTGGTATATCAAAAGGAGCTTTTTATTTATATTTCAAATCAAAAGATGAGTTATTATTGGCCACACTTCGATATTATTATGACAAGATTCAGAAGAAAATGCTGGATATTGAAAAAGAATCTTTATTACCACGTGAAAAATTTGAAAAACAATTATATTGTCAGTTTACTGATGTGCAAAAACATAAAGAATTTATTATTATGCATGCAAGAGAAAATGCAATTCCGTTTAATAAAGAAGTAGAAGAGTTTATGATGAGGATGAAATTAGAGTCTCATGCATTTTATCGGAATAGCTTACTGTCCATTTATGGTGACAAAGTCAGTCCATATTTATTAGATTTGGTAATTATGGTAGAAGGAATATGCCATGGTTATTTACAATTAATTATTTTAAATGCACCGGAAATTGATTTATCCTATGTTTCGACCTTTATTTTACAGAGGATAGATAATTTAGTAGAGGGGCTTCTAGAATCTTCGGAGGAACCTGTCCTACATGAAGAGAGACTGGGAGAATTTCTTTGTAGTTCCGAACTTATTAAGGAACAGGTGAAGGAACATTTTCTAAGTGAAATTATTGTATTTAAACGAACATTAGCTGATCAATTAGAAAATGATGAGTTACTTGTAACTTTAGATGTTTTAGAAGCAGAAATGAGATTGCAAAATCCAAGAATTCCAGTCATTAGAGGTATGCTTGCTAATTTAGCGGTATATCCTAGTTTAAATGAGTTTCGATTGAGGCTTACGGCATACTATAATATAAAAAATCCTTGCATATAGAACGCAAGGATTTTCTATTATAATTAAGAATTATTTTGTGACCATTCTTCAACATTCCAAGTTTTTGTAATCCAGCCTTCATAAAATTCTGGTTCGTGACATACAAGAAGGATTGTCCCTTTATATGCCTTCAGAGCTTTTTGAAGTTCTTCCTTTGCTGTAACATCAAGATGGTTTGTTGGCTCATCAAATAGGATCCAGTTACTTTCTTCACCCATTAACTTACATAAACGAACTTTTGCTTGTTCGCCACCACTTAATTGATTTAGCGGGCGAGAGATATGCTCGTTTTTTAATCCGCATTTCGCTAACATTGCACGAACTTGATGTTGGTCCATGCTAGGGAATGTGTTCCAAACGTCATCAATTGGTGTTATATTATCAGCTTTTACTTCTTGCTCGAAGTATGCAGGCTCTAAGAAGTCACCAAGACTTGTTTTACCGCTTAAAGGTTTAATTTTTCCTAAAATCGTTTTTAGTAATGTTGATTTACCAACACCATTACAACCAACGATGGCAATTTTTTCACCGCGTTCAATTGTCATTGTTAGTTTTGGTAATAACGGATGTGTATATCCGATTTCTACATCTTCACCTTCAAAGACGAAACGGCTACTTGCACGACACTCTTTAAATGAGAACTCTGGCTTAATTGCTGTTTCAGGACGATCAATACGCTCCATGCGATCAAGTTGTTTTTGACGACTTTTTGCACGACCTGTCGTTGAATAGCGAGCTTTGTTCTTTGCAATAAAGTCTTCCTGCTTTTTAATAAACTCTTTCTGTTTTTCATAAGCATTTATATGTTGATTTTTATTAATTTCGGCTAACTCTAGGAATTTTTCGTATGTCGCTGTATAGCGCGTCATTTTTGTAAATTCTAGATGGAAAATAACATCAACGCATTTGTTCATAAATTCCGTATCATGAGAAATTAATAAGAATGCATGTGGATATTCTTTTAAATAATTAGTTAACCAATGAATATGTTCAACGTCTAAATAGTTAGTAGGCTCATCGAGTAATAACACTTCTGGTTGCTCAAGTAATAGCTTTGCAAGTAATACTTTTGTACGTTGTCCACCACTTAGTGCTGAAACATCACGATCTAAACCGATTGCATCAATTCCAAGACCTCTTGCTGCCTCTTCGATTTTCATATCTAGTAAATAGAAACCACCTGCTTCGAGAGCATCTTGGATTTCTGCCATCTGCTCAAGAAGGTCCTCTAATTCTTCCGGTGTTGCCGTTCCCATTTTTTCTGCAACTTCATTTAAAGCTTTTTCTTTTTCAAATAAAGGTAAAAACGCGTCAGCTAATACATCACGAATTGTGCGACCAGGTGTTAAAATTGTATGCTGGTCTAAGTAACTGTAATTTGTACCAGGTGTCCATTCTACACGGCCTTCATCATGGATAAGTTGACCAGTAATAATATTCATAAATGTTGATTTACCAACACCGTTTGCACCGACTAATCCGACATGTTCTCCTGCTAGTAAACGCATGGATACATCTTTAAATAATGTGCGATCGCCAAATGTATGGCCTAGTTTTTCTACTGTTAATAAGCTCATAGTATCCTCCGTCCAACTTGAAATAGTACCTTGAATCATGATACTAAATTATTGAGTATAATGCTATCC
>NZ_JBFPJH010000353.1:0-3216 GCF_040838255.1 Bacillus sp. C30
CATTATTTTTTGCTTTCCCTTTTCTTATAAAAAGAGTATACTAGATTAGAACGTATGTTCTTAATAATTACATACAGTAAGGAGATAGAACAATGGTATACGACACAAAAGCAATTTCTTGGAATGCATCTTTAAAACAACTTCAACGCCGCTATACAAACAAACAAGTTGACCGAAAAGAATTTGAAGATATTGAACTGATGGAATTCTTCCGCGATAACGACTACATTCCTTTACCTACACATATAAGCGGCCTATCAACAACACGTTTTACTTCTTACTCTATTTTCACAACTGAAGATAAAGATCGTAAAGTTGGCACACTCATCATTGAATATGTAGAAAATGACAATGATATTTTATGTGTTGAACAACTATACTTCGTTTAAATCACAACGCTTGGTCAAAATGATCAAGCGTTCTTGCTTTCTATGAATCTCATTGCTTATAATATAAATAAAATACAAAATATTGCTTTCGTTAAAGGAGGGCATACAATTGCTTGAAGGATGGTTTAGTTGGTTTATAGTCGTTTGGACTGTTGTATTATTAGGGCTTATGTCCATTGGTGGATATTTCATGTTCAGAAAATTCCTAAAACGGTTACCAAAAGAAGACGGTATGTCCATTTTGGATTGGGAAGATCACTATATTAATAAAACAAGACACTTATGGGCTGACGAACAAAAACAATTGTTAGAAGAACTAGTAAGTCCCGTTCCGGAATTATTTCGCGATGTTGCTAAGTCAAAAATTGCTGGCAAAATCGGAGAACTAGCATTACAAGAAAATGCCTCTAAAATTACACAAGATTTAATTATTAAAGGATATATCATCGCCACACCAAAGCGTGATCATAAATTTTTAGTTAAAAAACTACAAGAAAAAAAGATTGATTATTCTAACTATAAAACTTTACTTGCAAAGTAAGCCCATTATTCCTTATAAAAAAGATTGCTATTTTATAGCAATCTTTTTTATAAGCTCAACTTACAGTTACTGATTTTGTAGCAATTAATCTCGCTTTCGCTAAATCTATCTGTAACCCTACAGCACTCGTATAAATCGTATCACCAGTACCTGTAATATTTACAGAGGTATATGTTGTATTCGCAGCAATTCATCCTGTTGCATTTATATTTGCAATATTAGATTCGGCTCAAGACACTTAAGCTAAGCGAAATTTCGTCATTAACATTCCACTTTCATGTTGTATCAGTACCATCAAGTGGAGTAATTGTTAATGAAGGAACGTCTCCTATACGATCCAACCTAATCTAACTTAGCCACCAATTACCGGTGATAAAACTTCAAACCAAATAGTATTCCTTATATCGGTCCATTCATAACGTCAAACTTAAATTGCTTCTTCGATGGTCGACAATTTATACATCACAACTAGAATTGAGGAAGTTACCTTTCAGTGATTAACAAAAAACAACGTCTAATCAGACGTTGTTTCTTTATACATATAACACTCTTTACGTTAACTTCATATCTTTTTCATTATAAAAACCGTCTTCTTTTTCCATTTCCTTCTGTAATTTCGTAAAGGAACGGTACATTGCAATTCTCCATGACACAATCATCGCGAACGCCAGTAAGAAGAACATGCCACTAAGTTGTCCTAAATCAAGAGATTGGCTTAAGTATGTTTTAAATACAATCCGCACGACAAGTAATCCAATTAGTATAAAAACAAATGCTTTTGAACGCTTCAAATAAATCTCTTGTCCTCTAATTTCAAATTTAGATGTTTTAATAAGAAAAATAGAGAAAAACAAACCGACGCCAATTGCTTCTAACATTTCTGCTGGAGTTAATCGAAATTCAGGAAAAACAAACATCAACGCTCCCGTGCTCATAAAAAATGGGGGAAGTATAATTTTTTTCAATGTTGCAGGTTTCTTAGCTGCTTTTAAACGAATAAACATCGCACCGACAGCCATACAAACAGCAACAATACTTGATAACAGAACTATGTTCATATTTTCTCATCCTTTTTTGTGGCTATATGCAAAATATAATTTTATTATATGCTTTTCCGTTAGTATTTCCAACATTTTCACAGAATAATACTAAAAACCGGTAAAACCACCAAATAAACTTGAGAAATATACGATAATTTTCGTCATCCAGTTAAAATATAGGAAGATACCCATGACAATCATAACGTATCCTCCAATCTTCATGAATTTCATACTATTTCTTTTAATCCAAGACATTTTCGTAATAAAGAATGAAAGTACGAAAAACGGGATAGCAAATCCAAGTATGTAAGCAATCATATAAATCATTGCCGATTCTGGATTTGTTGCAGCTAATCCAATTACAGACACTAATATAGGTCCAGTACAAGGTGTCCATCCAGCAGCAAAAGCCAATCCAATTAAAACTGAACCAAAATAACCACTCGGACGATTTTTAAACGTAAATTTACGGTCTTGCATTAAAAACTTCGGTTTAAACACACCGACAATAATAAGACCAAACACGATGATAAATATACCGCCTAACTGTCTAATTAAATCTTTATAATTTGTAAAGATGCCTCCAATAAAACTTGTACCAAATCCAATTGCAATAAAAATAATTGAAAAACCAAGTAAGAAAAACGCTGTATGTATCATACTTCTTTTGCGAAGCATTGCATTTTCTTCTTTCAATTCAGAAACCGACATACCTGTTATATATGATAAAAATGCCGGATAAAGCGGTAAGCAACATGGGGATATAAATGATAAGAACCCAGCTCCAAACGCTAAAAAAATACTAATATCTTGCATCATTCCACTCCTCTCCTCTTCAATATTGTAGCAAAAACAATTGAAAATACTATGGACATTTCATGAATTCACTTTTCCAACATGACAATAAGAAAAACTACCCTTTCACACATTTTCTAATAAAACGTTTTCATTCCCTTCTATTATATAGAAAAATCTCAATTGAATTATGAAACTCTTTCTAAGAGTTACTAACATAACAAAGGTTCCACAGTTTCTCAAATGATTAGCACATTACAATTGACTTCACACCTATTGGCCTTAAAAATTTTTTTCAAATGCTGTCTTTATACAACATAAAGCTGATTTTACAATACTTTAATTATTATTAATTTCAAGATTATGCATAAATATCATACTTTTATTATTATTCTATAAAATTTTGCACTTTTCTTTCATTTGACCCTTCATTTTTAATTTTGTATACTTC
>NZ_JBFPJH010000581.1:0-3208 GCF_040838255.1 Bacillus sp. C30
CGTTGTAATTTATCAATATCTGTCCCTGCTCCTAATGCTTCTCGTCCGATAATTCCAATCGCTTGCTCTAACTGCTTACTTGTAGCCGTTCCGGTTCGAATTGCATTCACAAGACGATTTCCTAATGCGCCTGCAAAATCATCAACACTTTTTCCTGTAGCACGAAATAATGTTTCTAATTGCCTTGTGGAACTCGCTACATTATCTTGTTCAGCTTTCATGTTTCCAAGCTTATTTTTCAGACCATTAAGAGACCCTTCTGTAAATTCAATCTCACGCCTGAATGCACGATACTGTTCTTCAGAAATTTTACCGTTTTGAAATTGAGCTTGTACTTGTTGTTCCGCTGCTTTTAATTTATCTAGCTTTTGTGTGGTGTTTTCAATTTGTTGTGTAAGTAACTGTTGTTTTTGGGCTAATGCTTCCACATTACCAGGATTAAATTTTAAAAGACGTTCAACATCTTTTAGTTCTTTTGCTAAGTTATCACTCTGCTTATTAACATCTTTCAAAGCATTTTGAAGACCCGTGGTTTCTCCACCAATTTCAATCGTAATCCCTTTAATTCTTCCTGCCATTTTCTCACTCCCTTCTTAGAATGAATCGAAGTCTTTTTGACCTGCTTTACGTGTTTTGTCTTTGTCTGGATTCTCCATTTCTGCGAATTCAGCAATATAATCAAAACAATCACCAATTGTCATAATTTCTAAATCCCAATGTGTTAATTTCGCCTGATAACAAAGAGCAAGGAATGTATCAGTGGTTAATTCTTCATCACTGAAAGCCCCTTGCTCTCCATTACTTTTCTTTATTTTTTTTTTGCGCCCATCGTACTTTGAATCATATCCATAATTTCTGGAAGAATCTCAGAGATAGGGAATTCATCAAAACCATCTAACCATGTAATCGGTTCTGTAATTTCTGGATTCGCTGTTTTCGCATATAACCAAACTAGATCATAAACAACCTCAAAATCCACTTTGCTTAAATCGGCATTTGCTAAATCAATAGTAGCGCCAGCTTGAGGATTTAAAGGAGCAATAACACCTAATTTGAGCATATCTGCAAATAAATCACGTCTAAATTGAGCTTTATAACGTTTAACTGTTGCTGCTGTACTTTTTAATCTGACTTGTTTTCCGTCTATTGTAATGGTCTTTTCCATGTATTACTTCTCTCCTTTTGGTGGAATAGGTACTTTTATATATACTTTTTTATACCACTCGTTGTAAATGGCTGGTGTTGTCTTGAAAGTTGTTTTCGTTTTCACCATTGGTCTGCCATCAGGCGTTACAATCAGTGGACTCGCAACAAATTTCAATTCATTCGTATTTGGTTCAGCGGAATTCGTTTTTGATTTTGATGAAATGTTAGGACGACTTGCTGAACAGTTATACATCACATGCCTGGTTGCTTTCACATCGTTATCAAATTCAAATAACAATGCGAAAGGTTTTCCTTTTGCATCGGCTAACTCGTTTAATACGCCGTCTGTTTCATCTAACTGCTCACCTAACGCATCAATAGCAAATCGCTCTGGAATAGCCGCTACTGTTAACGTTCCTTCATACCCCTGATTGTTGTCTGCTGAATAATACAGCATATCATCTGCAAAGAACTCAATTAAATCGCCGCGCGGTTCGTTTGTTAGTTCTACCGCACCCGGCATGGGAATGGGAGTTTTAAATGTAACTAACCCTTCATTTACTTCGTATGGTACATAATGAACATTTTTCAAACCATAAGATACTTTGTTCTCCATTTATATCAACCTCGTTTCATATATTTTTTGAAATAATTTCTCAGAATCTATAAAAACCTCAGATGATTCATAAGGGATCTCATGATCATCTAAGGCTTTTTCTAATTTGGATTCAGCAAATAAATCCTTTTTAATTGTGTAAAGTTCAATAGTTACATCGTTTATTTTGTGATGTACTTTGTTATCAGCAATCATGTTTGGTGAGCCATCCACAAGATAACAAATATAAGGTGGCTTTGGTACTGGATTACCTGGTGTTGCTGCGAAATGCGAATAAGCCACAGGATAACCTGTAGCTTCAAGAATTTTCGTTAATTCACCTAATGTCATGATTCAAGCGCCCTTTCAATACGTCTTGGCAATTCATTCATTACATACTCTTCAACTGGACGGATATGCACTTGCGCTGGAACGCGTCCGCCACTCGCTTTCGCATGACCATTTTCTAAAAGATGTGTTAACTGTCCCTTTGTATTATGAATAACGACGGATTTTCCATCTTTTTTCTTACGCCATCCTTTACGATAACCACCTGTTTTTTTAGGACTACTTTGCTTTAGTTTATTAACGGCAACATCAGCTACTTCCTCTTGCGCGGCCATTAGTTCCTCTGTCACAACATTTGCATACCTTTGTAATTCTCTAGCAATTTCACTCGCAAAATCGTTCATACTAAACATGCTCCTTTGCGATAATGGTCAATGTTTGATACATTTCATCATCATTCATTGGTGGCTCGATGATATCAAAGATACGGCCTTTCATATTAATCCGCATTTCTTCTGTAATACCAGAAGTGTACGGAATCACGAATCGATAAACCAGTGTAGCCTGTGAGGATGAAGCTTCAATATACTCTGACCCTTTCACTGTTTTTATCATCGCCCAAGATTTTTTTAATTCCTGCCAAGATGTTTCGATTACTTGGTTTAATTCATCTTTTATTACTACAGGTTGTTCAATACTAATTCGATTTCTAAAATCACCTGTATTCAGTGGTTTTTTGTACTGAAAAGGACGCATCTTAATCACCTTCCAGGTTAATTTCTTCTAAAGCTTTTTGAATGCTAAAGCTGTTAATTTCCGTTAAAAAATTCTTAGTAAAATACTCAAGCGCATCATTGTAAACATAACGAGAACGTTCAAAAACTAATTCTTTGAACGTCTCATCTTTGTTTATGTCATACGATCCACACAATTTTATTAAAGCTTCATTGGATGCAAAAAGGATACGTCTTAGGTTAGCATCTTCCTCATCACCTAATCGCATCCTATCTTTGAATTGCTGTACTATTTCATTTGAAATTACTGTATCCATTCACATCATTCCTTATTTAGCTGCTGGTGGAGTTGGTGGCGTGAAAGAAATCTTCAAATCATACACAAGTGCTGCTTTATTATCTTTTGGTTTACCATTCGCAAACTGTTTGATTGTATAAAGCGTAG
>NZ_JBFPJH010000354.1:0-3202 GCF_040838255.1 Bacillus sp. C30
TGTTTATATAAATTAAAATGATTTAACTGTAGACGTGAAAAAACTAGTAGCCCTTCTACTAAAAATAAATGAAGCACTCCATTTCCATAAAAAAAGATTGGCTGAGGCCAACCTTTTTTTATACTTATTCATTTCGAGTTGGTTTTGGTGTAACACCTAAATGCTCATTTAACTTAGTCGAAATATCTTTCACATTTTTTTCGTTTGGAATGTAATAATAAATACCACCAATACGTTTATCCGTTCCTTCTATTTGCATCTTTTCCATTTGCAAATCTGATCCTGCCATATTTTTCGTAATAGCAAGCATATCATCAAACGTTAAGTTTGTTTTCATATTTTTATCAACTGCATCAAGTAAAGAGCCCATTTTGCTAATTGATTGAACAGACATAGCTTTTTTCGCAATTGCTTCAATTACAAGTTGTTGCCTTTGACCACGCATTGCGTCACTGTCAATTTTACGCGTTCTAGCAAGTGCAAGGGCTTGTTCACCATTTAAATGTTGGTAACCTTTTTCTAAATGGATCATACCTGCTTGGTCTTTACTATCTTGTTCTGTGAAAGTAACAGGTACATCAATATCAATACCACCAATTGAATCTACAATTTGTACAAATGACTCAAAGTTAAACTTCACATAATAATCAACTGGTACATTTAAAAATCTTTCCACTGTATCTCTTGTACTTTCAACACCACCAAATACGTGTGCGTGTGTAATTTTATCTAATTTCTTTCTAGATGGAATATAAACACGTGAATCACGAGGAATGCTTACTAATTTAACGGATTTATCATCTTTATTAATTGTCGCTAATAAAAGTGCATCTGTTCGAACCGCTTCACCATATTGGCTTTTTCTCATTTCGCTTCCATCGACACCCATGATTAAAATCGAAATATTATCCTTTAAAGGTTCCACTTCTTTGTCCCTTTTTGATGACTTATCAATTTGTGCATATGCATCACTTACAACAGCTTTTGCTTTGTTATATATAAACGATCCATATCCTACTCCTCCAAAAACAAGTAGGAAAAATGGAATTAAAATGAACCATTTTATTGATTTTCTTTTAGAACGTTTTTTACTGCTTCTCGTATCTTGTTCTAATTCAGAGCTCATGTTCATTCTCCTCTCTTTCTCTTTTCCTAGTATAATGTATGTCTAGTAATCTTCATATTGAATTTCCTTTCAATCACCTTACATTTTTGTAAGGTTACATCATGAATCCAATATGTATTCCATTTCACATTATACTCTCGTGCTTATTTTTGGCAAGTCACTATTTATCAACTTCAAAAATTTAACACTTCAAAACGTTCAAATTTACAGATTTATCATTCTGTTATTTGCAGGTAGTAAGACTTTCATCTCATAATTTATCAGGAATAAAAGAGTCAAGTTTGGGCCGTGAAATTTTGATTGGTGATGACTAATAATCAGTGAGGGATAAATCCCCCACTGATTAAAATTTCACTTTATTATTTCTCATTTGGTGTGTATATCATTTGCTTCCCATTATTATAAATTAAAGCCGATTTTGCTTTTATTTTCGTTTTTTCTATTTCCACATCATCATTAGAGAAATTCACAATAATTTTAATATCTTTTCCATATGAAGCAGATTGGACTAATTTATCTTCTGACAAATATGCAAAGTTCGTCATTTCTTCTTTTACTGCCTTTTCATGAACTTCATTCCAAACTTTCAGATGCTGCGTAATTTCTTGTTTATGCTTATTCCACTCTACTTCATCTAAATGGTACAACGGAGGCACATTATACAATAACTCATATAACATTCGGTTTCCTACCTCATCTTTTACTTTCAAACTTCCCCATTCCCAGTGGTGCGTTGTAATTACAGAATCATTGTATACTAATTTATATAACGGTACCGAATATACTGGATTTAAATATACTTGTTTATATTCTTCTTTTAACGGTACTTGTTTTGCATATTTTTCTGGAACATTTTGATTCGGTGACCAATATCCGCCCACATAATACGGACTTGTTTTATTTTTCCTCATATCTTCATCGTCCCATTTAATAACAGGCGTTTCAATGCCGTGAGCAAATGCAATCGTGCTACTTGCAAAGTCATTTCCGCCTTCTGAGCCAACTACCATACCCTTTTCTTGCGCAATATAATCCATTCGTTGCAACCTTGCTTGTAAATCTTGTTCTTGTGTCGTTAAATGTTTTGTTGAATAATCATCATAAATTTCGCCCGTCGCGTCACAATCAATAAACCATGAATTATATTTAGGGCCATTTTGTAATATATCGTTCATTCGTTCTTTTACACTAGGAAGTGATAATGTCGGATTTAATTTTCGGCCTCTCCCTAAAAACCCTTGCACTTTCTCACCATTTTTCTTCGTTACAGTGGCTTCTTCATATAACGATGGATCATTAAAGGAAGCTGTGTTCCAATTTTTATCACCTTTTTCGTGAATAGAATGGTAAGAATCATACGGACCAACTAAATATCCCATTTCCTTAGCTTCTGTAACGAAATTAGGCTGCATAAATCCTTGTTCCCAGTTCGGTAGACCAATCCACGCTTTGTCTATCCCTACTTTTTTCATTTCTTTTATTATATCCGTTCCATCTGCCTTACCCCATTTACTTACTTCTTCAACTGCATCACCGAGTACTGACTTTAATAAATGTTTATTTAAGCTATACAGCTCTGTCTTCGATAAGTGATCTACACCTTTCTTTAATAACACACTAGCTTCCTGATTAACTTTCGGGAAAATATCCTCTTTATACAATTCCTTTCATAGATAATACTTCGTTTGTATAGCGTAAAATAACATTTTTTTGGTACTTATCAATGAAATCTTGTTTACTTACTTGCTCAAACACACTCAGTTCTCCAGGCTCCGAACTATTCTTTTGAATAAGCCCTTTTATATGACTAAACACCGGGCTATTTATTTGCTCTCTTAGCTTCGGCCAATTCACGTTACTTTCTGATAAACCATTTTGATTCCAAAAGTAAAAATGAGCTGCCCCGTAAAGTTTTTCGATTTCTTTATTTTTTCTTGCCTTTTCTTGTAATGTTTTAAATTCACCTTTTCGAGCAATATTATCCTTATACAGTTTAGCGATACTTACTGCATCATTATTTGTCACATATAATTGAAATCCATATGTTTTATTTTTATTTATACTCGGGAATTCATG
>NZ_JBFPJH010000355.1:0-3200 GCF_040838255.1 Bacillus sp. C30
AACCTAAAAAATGAAGAGTTATCTAATGAGGAGCTTATAAATTTATTTTGTGTACGTTATCATTTTGAAAACATTACAAAGTCATTACAAGAAGACATTAAGAGCGATGTCGTCATTGACTTAGATACGGACTATATTTATATCCCTAATAGATAACAATAACCCAGTAAACTAAAATGGCTTAATGTAACTTACGATTCAGACAAGAATTTAATACAATAAATAATTGCCCAAATGGAAGTCGCGAATTGAGTGACAAAATACATTGTCCATTCGAAAGAAGTCAGTTTTCTCTCTCGTTTAATCTTCTTTAAGTATCTGTAAAATATTAATGTACTCAAAAACATAAGTAATAAAGAGAATTGTTGTAAATCATCGACTATACGTACCGCCATAGACTCCATCACCCTCCTATACAAAATATAGACTATACTTTAAGGATATCATTTTTTTGGTAATGATTCCCTATATATTTAATAAAGTTAAAAAATGTTTTATGCGATATATGTGTAAAGATAATAAAGTTGTTTAATTTTGTTCTTAGAAATACATTAATCGCCTACTCATAAATTTGATGGGCGATTATTATTTTTGTTTAATAATTGCTTTATTTCAATCACGACATTAATAATAGGTTTTGGTCTAAATGATTCTTGCAAGGAATCTCCTAATCTTGGACTTACTGATTTGGAAAAATAAAATTATTATGATCGTCTCAATTACCATTATTTTGGAGAACAATGTGCTATTATATATTCGTAATCAATGAAATAATAAGAAAGAAGGGGCTGTTGTGGAAACAAAGATTATAGAAACAGAGAAGAAAATTGATTCAAAATCCCTTTTGGCTTTGGGATTATTAATTATTTCCGGGATTGTATATCAACTTTTCGCAGTGTTAGGAGATAATATACCTGAAGTATTGGGAATGATTCTTGAAGCTTTATGGAATCTTGTATTATGTGGAATTATAGGATACTATTTTTTAGGAAAAATATCATTAGAACAATTTAAACATTTTAATATCAAGACATTACTTTGGGGTTTGCCTTTAACAATTATCATAGGTATGGCTTCCAACTTAATATTCAGTTACATTTTTGAACCTGCAACTAAAAATTCCGTTGCTGAAGTAATAAGTATTTCTATGATTTTATTCCGTGTACCCTTTATGTTAATGGGTGAAGAGTTGATTTGCACTAATATAATTATCGCATTACAAAAATTAGGATTAAAATTTGGCACGGCATCATTAATATGTAGTTTGTTGTTCGCTTTGTGGCATATTCCAGCTTATGGTTTTGTGCCAATGCAGTTATTAATAACTATAATCCCAATTAGATTAGCACTAAATTATATATGGAAAAATTCAAAAAGTATTTGGGTAAGTTGGATTTGTCACTTTATTTTTGACTGTATTTCATTTGTACCAATGCTTTTTAAATAACTATTTTATCCCTCTATTTGTGGGCAGTAAACGCCCAATTGGTGAAGGCTAATAATCAGTGGAGAATGGACACCTCCACACTGATTAAAGTTTCACTTTATTTTTAAGAGGACTTTATTATTTATGTACAGTATAAAGAAAAAGAGCACTCAGCTATTGAGTGCTCTAAAAACATTAATTTTGATTCAAAACATTCTCCTCAAAATATTTCCCCCAATCTGGGCGTCTTCCATCCATATCTGTAAATCCATACTCTCTTCCTAATTCCCATGAACTTAACGCTCGTCCCGTTTTTTCATGAACATTTGGATCACTTGCTAAAGCTGCTACTGCTCTTCCAACAAAGAAAGGAGTTTCTGATGCGATAAAATGAGGGTCTTGTTTAGCTCCTTCTCGCCAATTCTCCTCTGTTACACCAAATATATCTAACATCGCTTCTGAACGAAGGAATCCTGGACTAACTGCGACAGCTGTAATATTGTGTTGTTCTAAATCTTTCGCCATAGCTTCTGCTAAATGAATTGTTGAGACTTTTGCTAAACTATAGTACAAATTACCTCGATATTGATAATCGACTCCATCTGTAATTTCAATAACAAGTCCCATTTTATTTTTCACCATTAATGGTACACCGTAATGGCTTGTCATTATATGAGAATGAACAGCTCTTTGTTGCATAAGTAGTCCGTTATGTAGATTGTGTTCCCAGAAAGGTTTCTCCCATTCCGTTAAAGGATCGCCGCCCCAAACATCGTTTACTAAAATATCAAGCTGTCCATTTTGTTCGTCTTGAATCTTTGTAAATAATGCTTTAATATCTTCTTCTACCGTATGATCAACACGAACTGCGATTCCTTTTCCGCCTTGCTTTGTAACAAGCTCTGCCGTTTCTTCAATCGTTTCAGTTCTTCCCATACAGGATAAATTCCCTTTTGTACTTCTTCCTGTTACATATACAGTTGCACCGGCTTCACCAAGCATCATCGCAATACCTCTTCCGGCGCCTCGTGTTGCTCCGGCCACAACTGCTACTTTACCTTGTAATGGTTTCATGTGATTCTCCTTACTCTTTATAATCAAGTATAATTATTTTCGGTACCTCGTTGTGCAGCAGCGAAGTTCATGCTTTTTTGTTCGAAATCAGCACATCTAAATAGTGCTGATTGTACATAACGCCTAATATGTTTCCGAAGGGATCAACTACGGAAGCCGTGATGAATCCCACGCCGCGCTCTGTAGGTGCCTCATATTCTTTTGCTCCCATAGACAGTAGCTTATTGAAAGTTGCTGTTACATCATCAACATGCCAGTACACTATAGAGCCAGATGGGCCGGTCACTGAATCAGCTGGCGCATAACGGCTATCGATTAAACCTAGCTCGTGTTGGTAGTCGCCAATGCGAAATTCGGCATATCCTGGACGTTCAAAGTATGGTTCACTTCCTAATAGGTCAGCGTACCATTTCTTTGCGGCTGCTAGATTATCTGTCCAAAAACTAACTGTGGTTAGCCCTCGTAATGTCTGTGTATTGCTCATAATCGATCTCCTCCATAATGTTGAGTAATATTTCCACATACTAAAACGAAATAACATCTTCTGAATTACCTTTAATTCACATATAAATAACCCATTCTCTTATCCATATTCAAGAAAATGCCCTTTTAATGGCAGATCATGAACGTAACGATTTTTTTGTAATTAAACAATAATATTGTGAATCAATAAGAGCAATACATACAAACAAGGCTATTC
>NZ_JBFPJH010000356.1:0-3199 GCF_040838255.1 Bacillus sp. C30
TACAAGAGTATTTTGTACGCAGATCCATGTTTTCTCAAACTTTGCAACAGAACCAGGGAAATTATATAAACGTGCGCGCTTACGCATACATGGATCTGTGGATGTATTGAACAACATAGCTCGTGTGTTACATCGTGAATTGGGTGTAGGCTTAAAACGAATACAAACAGACGGGAAAATACCGCAAGCAAAACAAATTTATTATCAATCCAAAAAGGAAATTCCATTAATACTGGAGTTTGCTGGAGCAACAGAATCCTTACATAGATTTTATGATTTTCGCCTCGGTTATATCTGTACAAATGAACTAAAGAGAGTATAGAGTTTATGGCATTGCAGGTAAAAAAGGCTTATATCATATATGATATTGTAGACCTCGTTCTTCTCACAGAGATATAGATGCTCCTTCAATGAAAGAGAATGGTAAAGATATATAAAAAGGAAAAGGAAATATCCCATTGCTGAAATCCACATTATTTGCTATACTAACAGAGCTTTCGAGTAGCGTTTTACTTGTTCTAGACGAGTATGTACTTGCTGACAAAAAGACTTGGTGTATCCAAGTCTTTTTGTTTTTTTATAGTTAAGTTTAATTAGTATCAGAATGAAGATATTTTTATTCCTTCCTCAAAAAGGGCTAAAAACAACGTGATGATTTTTGTTTTTTAAAAATATTCAGAATTATAATGCCGTTTTTAACCTATCCAATTATTCTATTATATTCTTCTTGGATGGTTTGTAGTTGTAGACTCAAACCTTTTGCAAGTGATGCCATCCTGGGCTCTTGTTGCAACATGAGTAACAATTGAGATACTTCTAAAAGCATTTGATGGACTTCATATGCTTCTTCTGTAGGCACATACCCAGAAATATAACGAAGGATAAGCATAGACTCAATGATGCTCATTTTCCGATCGATTTCTTGTAATAATTGATTAGAACTATCAGACAATGATTTGTTCAATATACCAATCCTCTCCTTTGTTTTCTCTACAGGAAGAAGACGGCTATGCAATAGCTTCTTCTTGTGCAAGTTAAAAGATTGAAAAGAATGATACTTTTTTTGTATTCTATACCAATTATAATGCTTACACAAGAACATTTGTGATTTTTATTTGATTCAAATGAGTTAACCCATGTTAACTAGGTTAACCTAAGTTATATCAAAGTTAACTTTAAAGGAGATTTGAATTGGGAGGAATGAAATTGAAAATGAACAACAACAGATGTATTATCTGATTATCATTATATATTTCAGTTTTGATCATGTTGATACAACCAATCTATATGAAATGAATGGTTTTGTATACCAACTGTATACTAACTCATTTGAAACAAACTCTTCAGATTAGCTAATAAACGTTTTTAATTTATATGGAGTAGAAAAACATGTAAACGAATTAAAACGAATACACAGCCCTATAAGCACCCTTAAAAAATTGAAGATATTTTTCTAATAAAAGAGAATTGCATTTTCGGTATAATTCCCGTAAGGTAGGCGCATACCATACAAAACATACATAGGAGTGTGATACACAATGAAACCCATTTTCAAAACAAGTATAGCCATAACGATGTTCTCTCTTTCCCTCATGGGATGTCAGTCACTACAAGCACAGCCAAAACAAACATCTTCACTAACCGAACAACAAGTTATGGCAGATGCTTGGTATCAAACGGCTGGAGAAGTCAAAGCGCTCTATCATCAAGGATATAATATAGGGAAAATGAAATTAGACGCGGCACTTGCGAAAGGTACCGAGAAAAAGGTTGCCATCGTTTTAGATTTAGATGAAACGGTCGTGGATAATAGTCCGTATCAAGCCATGACAGTAAAAGAGAAGAAAGGGTTTCCTTATAAATGGGAGAAATGGATTCAACAAGCGAAAGCAGAAGCTCTTCCTGGTGCCGTTCCTTTTTTACGATATGCAAATGAAAAAGGTGTATCGATTTACTACATTTCCAATCGTAAACAAGATCAGTTAGATGCTACTTTACAAAACTTACAGAAACTGCATATCCCGCAAGCTGATAAAGAGCATGTCTTATTGCAAGGAAAAGAAGAAAAAGGGAAGGAAGAGCGAAGAAAAAAAGTTGCGTCAGAATATGATATTGTTTTATTCTTTGGAGATAATTTATCTGATTTTACCGGATTTGATGAAAAATCTGTACAAGATAGAAATCAAGCTGTAGAAGAGATGCACGAAGTATTTGGAGAAAAGTTTATTATGTTCCCAAATCCAATGTATGGGGATTGGGAATCCGCTTTATATCAATACGATTTCAAAAAGTCAGATACTGAAAAAGATAAGCTCCGTAAAGATGCATTGCATGTATTTGAAGATGCGAAATAATAGAAGTATTAAGACAAATAGATACATGTTTGCTATTATATTTTATAAGCTGTGGTAAGCTGTCACTTGGAAGATTGAGCGCATTCGCTCAATCTTTTTTCATATTTTTTACTATCCCATGATTTAATTGCAACATATGGTGAATACAAACTGCCTATCAAGGGGATTTCCTTGATGGTAAATTGCTGATGTATCAACGATAGAGGACCTCTATCCCGATATTTATATTTTAAACAAACGTTTGATTCGGCATCCTTCGTACGAAACCCATACGGATTCGCTACAATTCGTCAATGTTTTTATATATTTTTTGAGAAAGGAATTCTCGTATGTATAAATCTAATTTCGTTGCTTTCTTACTATTCATGATCTCTTTTTCTTGTTACGTCATCTATGTAACCAAAAACCCGCTCTATTTGCATCCAGTCGTTTTATTATCTATTATGTTGATTACAATTATAGGTATCATTCTTTTTAGTGATTTCTATGATACAACTTATATGAAATATATACTTCTCATGGGATTGTTTCTGTATCTCATTCTTATATGTAGTACAATGCTAAACATCATATGAGTGTAGGTGTACAGTACAATAACATACCAATAATTTTTTTACTTGAATCCCTTTCATTGGCCCCATAGGATAGGTGACAAATACAATCACTCCATTTTTATTGCCTGGACCAATTCTATGTGCGTCACCTTTTTGTTTTCATACATATTTATACTTCAAACAACACACGCTATTATACATACCAATTCTTAACAGAAGGAGTGTATATGAAAGCGGGTTCTGTTGCAAAGTTTAAAAAATAGAGACCGGATTATAAAGTGGCGTTTGGGT
>NZ_JBFPJH010000357.1:0-3175 GCF_040838255.1 Bacillus sp. C30
GAATTTATATTACAAAGGATTGAAGCGATTTCGTATAAATTAACACCTCATTTGTTATATATATATGTGAAAGATATAAGTGGTGAAATATATGAAGGCATGGCTGTGCGCTATAGTGAAATTGAGATAGAAACATGAGAAAACAAGATGGATTTGTAATGCCAGGAACAATTATTTTTCTTATTTTATTCATTTCATTTTTGATGTACGAAACGAATATGTTACTTTCGGATAAAAAATTTTATTCTGAAATAGAACAAAGTTTTTTCATGGAGGAACTTGTTGATCGAGCTATTTCAGATATAAAAAGAGACTTACAGCAAAAAGAAAAAGAGGATGTTTTTTTATTTCAGTATGAAAGAGGAGAAGTGAGTGGAAAGTACGTCTTTGAAAATGATGTTATTATCATTTCGTTGCAATGTGTTACAAAACAGAGAGTTTTCTATACAATGAGCTTTCACTATAGGAAAAAGGATAATAAAATATTTGATTGGGTAGAAGGATAATATGTAAAATATATGGAGAAGAACCATGAGTTTCTATTGTGGAGGGAGTCAATTTCTTTGAGGAAAGGGATAAGAACGATGTTCAAAAGTTTAAATTTTCTCAAAAAAGAGAAAGGTAGAAAGAATATGATATATTCATGCTATCCAATCATTTTTTCTAGGGAGATAAGAAAATGACAAATAACAATCAAATAGGTGAAAGTAAGGAACAAACTATTTTTGATCATAAAGGAAATACGATTATGACAGAGGATAGGGAAATACAAATTATTTCAAAATTCGAAGAACCTCTTATTGTTGTATTAGCAAATGTATTAAGTGATGAAGAGTGTGCTGAATTGATTGAATTGTCTAAAAGTAATATGAAACGTTCTAAAGTTGGTTCATCACGTGATGTAAATGATATTCGAACGAGTAGTGGTGCATTTTTGGAAGAGAATGAACTTACTTCGAAGATTGAAAAACGAATTTCATCTATCACGAATGTTCCTGTAGCGCATGGAGAAGGATTGCACATTTTAAATTATGAAGTGGATCAAGAATATAAAGCGCACTATGATTATTTTGCAGAACATAGCAGGTCAGCTGCTAATAATCGTATAAGTACTCTTGTGATGTACTTAAATGATGTAGAAGAAGGCGGGGAAACATTCTTTCCGAAATTAAATCTTTCTGTACACCCTAGAAAGGGAATGGCAGTATACTTTGAGTATTTTTATCAAGATCAATTACTAAATGAGCTTACGTTACATGGAGGAGCACCTGTAACGAAAGGTGAGAAATGGATTGCAACGCAGTGGGTGAGAAGAGGTACTTATAAGTAAAAGTGAGCCAGCTTGTTTGATTACGAGAAAATAGTGAGTATGTTACGTTTTGTTCTTCATAGCATAAGAAGAACAAAACGTTTTTTTATTAAATAAAGTAACATCTTTCGTTATAATAACAAATAATAACGGATGATTGAGAGGAACGAAAATGAAATCTATATACATAACTGGCTATATGGGAGCCGGGAAAACAACAATTGGAAAAGTGTTAAGTAAAGAACTTCATATGGATGTTGTAGATACAGACCAAAAAATTGAAGAGAAGCAAGAGAAGGCAATTCGTGATATTTTTGCCGAAGAAGGCGAAATGGCTTTTCGGGAATATGAAAGTGAAATGTTACGTTCACTACCGGTTCAGAATGTAATTATTACAACGGGTGGAGGGATTATTGAACGAGCGGAAAATCGAAAGTGGATGAAGGAAAATGGAACTGTTGTGTATTTATATTGCGATCCACATGTAATTGCAGAAAGGCTTCGTGAAGATACGACACGTCCACTATTTCAGAAGAAAGATATAGATGCATTTATAACGAAATTTGAATCGCGCCGAGCTTATTATGAAGAGGCTGATATTCATATCGATACGACAAATAAGTCGGTAAAGCAAATTATGAATGAATTAAAGCAAAAGATTAATGAATAAAAAAGTGGACATACTAATCAAGTAGAGGTGATGATAATATGTCTACTAATGATTATGTACGCTTTGTGACACAGCAATTTGTGTCATATATGGATGCTCCAAAAGAGGATCGAAAACAACAGAAACAACAACGTCGTGCGGAGAAAGAGCCATTCTTAAATAAATGGTTTGGTGTTATGCCACTGAGCGCTGCTTTGTTTTATCGAAATGTAAAAAATAAAAGAAAAAAATCAAGCTAACTTTTTCGTAATATGTCTGGAAAAATAAAGATCCCCTAGTGCAACAAGCTGCTAGGGGATCTTTATTTATTGTTGCACAGATTCTTTTTCTTCAGTAACCGCATGTATCTTATTATTTACCCATACAAACCCTATTCCGATGCAAATAGAAATACCCCAGCCAACAGCGGTCATAATAGCTCTCATTTCACCATATCCATCTACACCGAAAACAGAGATGAAATAGATTTTCAAGAAGCTTTTTAATATAAATTGAAGGCCGAAAAATAGTGTTAAATATTGCAGTGCTGGATATATACGACTATCACGATAAAGCTCACGACTTTTATCACGATCATGACCTTGCAGTGCTGAAATATCCGCTGCGAAATATAACATAAGTGGTTTTTTTATAAAGATTGTACATATAACGATGCAGCCAAGTACGATATGATAATATGCATCATTCCATAGCATTCGTTCCGCTGATCCAGATATTAAGTCTACCGTTGTATTAGAAATGAGTGTAATTAAAATAAAGAACCCTGTAACGTTAAACTGTTTTTCTTTTTTAAAGGTATACAGTGTATAAATAATCCCCGGAACAGAGGAAATTAACATTGCGTAATAAGGATCGATATAAGGTTTTGCAAATTTCCAAATGAGGAATGGGAATACGAGATAAAAGACAAGATCTAATATAGCTTTTTTATTTTGATTCATACAAATCCTCCTTAAGTCATACATATATTTTATAATATAATTTCTGAAAATTGTATAAGGTTTAATAAAAAAAAGAAAAGTAGATGATTAGTAGATTAAAAAAATTGTCCCTAGCGTAGTAAGTTTTTTTAGTATATAATAAAGGAAACGCTTTCATTTTTTGGTTTGTTCACAAAATGGATGGAAAATCACATATTTACTATTGATATGTTACTTTATAATGAAACTAATTAAATATACATGCATACAATATTG
>NZ_JBFPJH010000358.1:0-3163 GCF_040838255.1 Bacillus sp. C30
ACATATACATTTAGGAGGATTACAGCAATGTCTGAAAAAACATACGAACTCGCAACCTTCGCAGGCGGTTGCTTTTGGTGCATGGTAAAGCCATTTGATGAACTTCCTGGTATTCATAAAATACTTTCTGGCTATGCAGGTGGTCATGTAGAAAACCCAACATACGAACAAGTAAAGACTGGAACATCTGGACATTTAGAAGTTGTACAAATTACATTCGATCCTTCTATTTTTCCTTATCAAAAATTACTAGATTTATATTGGCCACAAATTGATCCAACTGATGATGGCGGACAATTTTTCGATCGTGGTCCATCTTACCGCACAGCAATTTTTTATCATAACGAAACGCAAAAAGAGCTTGCTGAAAAATCAAAACAAGCTCTTGCAGAAAGCGGTATGTTTAAAGGTCCTATTGTGACTGAAATTCGCTCAGCTGCACCTTTTTATGAAGCAGAGGAATACCACCAGCATTTCTATAAAAAGAATCCAGAGAAATATGCTACCGAGCAAAAAGAATCTGGTCGTGAAGCCTTTATAAAAGAAAATTGGCAAAAATAATAATAAAAATGCATCGTACCTTTTAAGTACGATGCATTTTTATCTTTGAAAAAAGTACCATACAATGATGAGAACAACCGCTGTTAATGTCCAAAGTGCTATTTCATTTTTCACTCTACTCTTTTTCTTAGTCATTTCCTCTCCTCCTAATAGCAATACAACGTATTCAAGATTTCCTCTGTTTAATTGTCCACCTTATATACGTGAATACATCCTTACAAATTCTTATAACAAAACCACCGACGATTCCGATTGCAATTGAAATTACTAACATCTGTACAAAACTAAGAGTAGTTGTGTATGTTATGTAGATAACAATGCATACAAGTAAAACATCCGGTAAAGAAAGCAAAAACTTTTTAAGCATTTCTTCAGCTCTCCTATGCTTTATTTGTAATTTATACTTTCTACTGTAGCTTTGAAATAAAGTTTGTTCAAAAATTCCATTTAGACACTCATTTTACGAAAAAAGAATAAGAACCTCTTTTAAAAAGGGATTCTTATCTACATATCCTATTCCATAATTACTCATAAAATAGAATAATATTACTGGTGATTTATTGTAAATTATCTATCAACAAATAGTTATTAAAAACTATTTACCGGGCAATCGGATACTGCGCCAACTACCTACATCGCATTGACCGTATGTATTATCACCTACTGCTACCACCGTGCCATCTAATTTCAGACCGACCGTATGCGCACAACCCGCCGCTATCGCTACAATATCACGCCAATCGCTTACATTACATTGACCATACTCATTCCAGCCGACTGCCACCACGGTACCGTCTGATTTAAGTCCGATTGTATGATTCGTACCAGCTGCTATTGCCATAATATCTTTCCAGCTGCCTACATCGCATTGACCAAGTTTATTATTACCCACTGCCATCACTTTGCCATCCGATTTCAAACCAACAGTATGAAGATAACCTGCCGCCAACTCCACCATACCACGCCATCCACTTACATTGCATTGGCCATATCGATTATTCCCCACAGTCGTCACAGTTCCGTCCAATTTAAGACCGACTGTATGCCAGTCACCCACCGCGACCGCCACAATATCTCTCCAGCCGCTTATATTGCATTCTTCTTCTTTATTTCGCCCCACCGCTATTACCGTGCCATCCGGTTTAAGGCCAATAGTACGACGCCATCCAGCCGCAACCGATACAATATTATGCCAGTCGTTTACATCGCATTGATCATGCTTATTCCACCCCACCGCTTCCACAGTATTATCACTTTTAAGAGCGATTGTATGAGCGTTCCCAGTGTTCGTCGCCATATGAACATTGCCCGCAGCGACTGCTTCCATATCACACCAGCTGCTTACATTGCATTCACCTTCTTTATTTCGCCCCACTGCTACAACCGCGCCATCCGATTTAAGTGCAACAGTATGACCACGCCCCGCTGCTATCGTATCTTTAGGCCACCGTTTCATTTTTAATATCTCTTCTTTCGGTGAAATGTAATTCATGTTTTACCTCCTTGTATATAAGCAACCATATCAAAATAAATATTTTCATCAAATTTTATTATAAATGATCTGACTTTTTATAAATCTACATCTACGAAAAAGACTACTATTACTTCTTTTAAAAAATAAAAACCTCCAGTTTAAATACTAGAGGTTTTTTCTTTATTTCTTTAATCGCTCAATAAAATCCTGTAATTTATCAAGTGATTTCATATTCTGATTACAAGCTACACCATCTTTGCAAATATAGTTTCCCTTTCTAACGAAAGTTCCTGGTACATCACCTTTAATTTCAACTAAAAACATTCCTACTTCTTCATGCCCATGACATAATGAACAAATGCTCTTTTTATTTAGACTTTGGAATGTTCCTTGCAGACCGACAAACTTATTTTTATCATTTTTCGCTATAATAAATTTCCTGCTTGATCCTTTGTCAATCCAACTTAAATAAGATAATTCTTTCATGTCCAGTTCTTCCATATCAGGAAGTTTTAATTTTTTCGCTTTAGGAAATAATTTTTTTAATGTTTGCGCTGTAACTTCCTGAAACGGAATGACATACGGATTTATTTTCAGTAAAAACGATTCTGCATCTTCTCTATTTTGAACTGTTAATACCGTATCAATTAACTCTTTCTGTTCATCCGTTAAATTCTCAAATACATGTATTATCTTTTCAATCGCAAGTGATTTTAACGCTTGAATTACACCTCTATCATTTGCCGTTGCATGCCCATTTGCTAAAATATAAGCTTGTGACTTTATAAAATTGTATTGATCACTTCTAATAAAAGCTTCCATCTTTATCACTCCATACAAATTGTTGATCTAGTCTTATTGTATACAATGATTCAGCTTTTTGATATGTAAAAGATAACTTAGAAATGAACATTACATACTCTGACTATGTTCTACCGAGGCATTTCCTGACAAAAGAAACCATCATCTGTTTTCCATTCTGCATATAATACATCTTCAAATTTAGTAATCCCTTTTTGCTTTATTTGTTTATAAAGCCATCCTTCATCAAAACCTGCTTCCCTCAAATTATCTTTCACTACTTTTCCATCACTAATTAATGAAATCGGTAAGTATACAGGTTTATGT
>NZ_JBFPJH010000359.1:0-3142 GCF_040838255.1 Bacillus sp. C30
GTTCATGCTTCCACTTCTCTAATACAAATGGACCGTTATATATGAGATTACTAGGTTCCAATGCATAATTCTCTCCTTGTTCTTTTAAAAATGATTCGTGCTGTGGTAAGTATATAGGTAACGCTAACAACTGTAAAAAATACGGAATTGGCTGTTCTAGTTCCACTTCTAACTTATAATCATTTATAACTTTAACCCCAAGTTCATCAAGAGGCATTGTTCCCTTATTTATCTCTTTCGCATTTTTCACGTAAAAGAGCATATACGCATATTGAGACGCTGTTTCATGACTTACCGCCCGTCTCCACGCAAACATAAAATCATTGGCTGTTACACTGTCTCCATTTGACCATTTTGCATCTTTACGCAAATCAAATGTATATTTTTTACCATCTTCACTTCTTTCAAACGATTTTGCTACTGCTGGAATAGGCTGATCTTGATCATCTAATACATATAACCCTTCAAATATGTTTTGCATAACGTGCGCTGATGTACCATCCATCGTTTTTGTAGTATCAAGAGAAGGAATTTCTTCTGATACCGTTACATTTAATACTTGTTTTTTTGCCTCTGTGTCACTTTTATTCGCTTTATTATTACAAGCTGCTAATAATAAAGTTGTAACAAGTGCCATTACTATTAAATGGCTCTTTTTTCGCTTCATGAGTTGTTCTCCTTAAGTATAAAATATTATAAAGCGTTATATATTATAGCAGAAATACTAACAGAAAGATGCGACATTCTTTTGAATATTTATTCGTTCAAGAAAAAAGCTATCCTTTTAAAAAAGGATAGCTTTCTCAACTGATATATAATTACCTATCTTTGTAAACCTCGTTTATAACGACTTGCTTCAAATATAATACGCTCTTCATCTAATGTTTTACATTCACCATTCCAAACGACACGTTTACCATTAATAATTACATCGCTTATATCTTTTCCACTAGCTGCATACACAAGATGTGATAACACTTCATCTGCCGGTTGTAAATGCGGCTTATTAGATGGATCAATCGTAATAAAATCAGCACACTTTCCAACCTCAAGTGAGCCCGTTTGTTTCATCCCGATTACTTCAGCAGCTCCTTTAGTCGCAAGTGTAAGAGCTGTTTCAACTGGTAACGCTGTTGCATCTTGATGAATACCTTTTTGTAATAATGTTGCAATGCGCATTTCTTCAAACATATCTAAATTGTTGTTAGACGCCACACTATCTGTTGCAATTCCTACTTTTATTCCTGCTTCTAGCATCGCTTTTACATTCGCTATACCAGAACCTAGTTTTAAATTACTATTTGGGTTATGAGCTACTCGAACATTATGTTCTGCTAAAAATGCACGCTCATTTTCATTTAATACTACACCGTGTGCAATAACTGTTGGGCGTTTAAACAATCCGCAACTTGCTGCATATTCTACTGGACGCTTCCCATACTGTGCTTCAATATCACGTACTTCACGCTCTGTTTCAGAAAGATGAATATGAACCATCGTTTGATTTTCTACTGCAATACGAGCACACTCTTCTAACAGTTCTGTGGAACATGTATATGGACTATGCGGTGCAACCATCGTAGTTAACATACCACTTTCGTTATAGTAACGCTTCACATATTTCTCAGCTTCTTCAATTGCTTTCTTTTCATCGTCTTTCGTTCCGAAACTAAATAAAGTTCTTGAAACAGCAGCACGCATTCCACTCCTTGATACCGTTTCCATAATTGCATCTTGGTCTACTCCAATAGGATTAAACATATCAGAGAATGATGTTGTACCACTTTTCACCATTTCAAGTAATCCTAATTCCGTGCTAGCGACCGCAAGCTCTGGCGTAAACTGACTTTCAAGTGGCCAAATTCTCGTCTCAAGCCATGGCTGCAATAACATATCATCGCCAATACCTCTTAAGAGACTCATTACAACATGTGTATGTGTATTGACAAGCCCTGGTAAAACCCACTTTCCTTTCATGTCAATTACTTCATCTACTTCAAAATCGTTAGCGAATTCTCCGCTATTTATATCTATAATTTGATCATTTTCTACAATGATATATCCATTTTCTATCACTTCATTTTGTTCATTCATCGTTGCAATTGTAGCGTTTACATAAGTTGTTTTCAAAAGTATTTCCCCTTTCAACTCTATGAAGTTCCCTTTAATAAGTTACCACCATTATAGTAACTCATTAAAGATTAAGAGTCAAAAGATAATTTTAATTCTTTCATTACCTTTTCCTTCAAAATGTCATATTGTATTTCATTCGTATCTGCAAATGCTTCTTCACGGCTCGACTTCACGTCCATATAGTTTAATTTTTCATGAAATTGAGTCCAAGTAAAATCATGCCTTTTCCCATCCACTGTATTGTAAAAATGCCACACTTCTCCTACTTTCGTCTTTTTTATCTCTCCCCCGCATAATTCTTGAATAATAAGGGCCGTTACACCACATTGTCCCTTTGCCGGGTTTTCGCTCGTCCACTTAGAACTCGTTTCTATTCACCAAGATTTTATTAACGCTTCATATATTGGTTTTGTCTTTTTATTATCCATTCTCAGCTTCCCCTGACATTGGTAGTTTTACACACCATATTGTAAAAGAGGTAAAAGGCGATTTTTAAAAATCATTACTATTTGTAACACCGTTCAATATATTGAACGGTGTTACAAATGATTTAATTCACCTTTGCTCCATAACATCTCGCAACTGCAACCGCCTGCGCTATATCTAATTTCACGTTTTTTAAATCAAAAGCTTTAAAATCAACTCTATCAACTACAGCTCCTCTTAAATCCGCCCCACTAAGTTTCACCTTACCTAATTGTGCGCCCGTTAAATCCGCTTCACGCAAATCTGCTTTTTCTAAATTACATTCATATAGGTCAGCTTCAATTAAACGAATACCCTTTAACATTTGTTTACTTAAGTTCGCAAACCTTAAATTCGTATATGACCAATCGCCTGATATAATTGTTATTCCGTCTAAATTCGCCTCTTCGAAATCCGAACCAGTCATTTTACATTCTTCAAACTTAGATACAAATAAATTCGCACCAAAAAACCTACAATTAGCAAACGTAGTTCCTTGATGGATAGAAGCATTAAAAAGAGTACCAGTAAAATCACATTCTAT
>NZ_JBFPJH010000360.1:0-3098 GCF_040838255.1 Bacillus sp. C30
ATACAAGGAGATACAGAGAAAACTAAATGGATTTTGGCATACAGCCTATCAACATTATGGACATAATATTGATTTTTATTCGAAGGAATTCATGTTTTACAAATCAGATTATGATAGTCGATATTCTCCATATTGACCAGAAAAGAACCAAGAATTCTAGTGAAATTCCAAGTGTTCTTTTCCTAGTTTTTTGAAATTCTTTTACTAAATGGCCAACAGCGCTAATTGCTATAAGAATGAAAAGAATAAGTTCTAGTGTAACTGGCATTTGATCTACTCCTAATCTTTTAATTTAATTTAGTATATAACGATTATAAGATATTTTTTTTGTGGTTAGTGGTGAGAAATTAAACAAAACCATCTCTTTACGAAAAAAGGTCCTGTTGTCTCCAACAGAACCTCTCCTAAAATGGCAAAGAGTAACTCTTACCTTACTCTTTGTTCATATACTACAGGAGTTTTAATGAAAATCCAAGGCTCCTTATATTGAGAAATAAAGAAGAATCATTCTAAAGAATCTTATCTTTGTTATAAATATAAGAGCAGTTAGCAAAAACTAACTGCTCATCTCCAAGGGGGAACAAGGAGAAAAATCTAATGTCATCTATATTATTGACGGAATATTGAGTTTTACTCATAAAAAACTACGTTTAACTTAATGCATAACCCACAATCAAAGTTAGTGTTAAAAACACTGATAATAACAATGTTAGTAAGACTGTTGCTACACTCCTAAGCATCGCAATCCAATTATTCATCTTAGAAAATCCTATAATGCCAGCAAAAAAAGTTCCTATTGTTAAAATAGGAAGAATCTAATTATTTGGTTCACATTTTAATCCAAGGGGTACAAATTCGATGCGACGTGAAAAGGATTTGTTGAAACAATAGAAGGCGGATTTGCAAGCTATTCAAGAAGAAAAGAGGCTGGAGAAGAAGGCTAAGAATAAGAAATATAGTATTCCTGGTAATACAGCTGACTTCATGAATGGAAAGAATACTTATCGTAAAGAGAATGGGGTATGGAAGCAAAGAAATAAATAATGTGAGGATAAATGAGTTTGATTAAGTGTATAGCAATTTTCGTAGGCACTGCCGTGATCTGGGTGGCGTCTTGTTTGCTGTTAAGGAAAGATAAGGGGTAAAATAGATTTGAAACTTAAAGATTAGATAATAACATTATTACTTTAAAATGCAGAAAGTAGACTAGTAAACAAGCTGTTTTTGTTTTTTAGCATAGAATATGATGAATCCTAGAGTTAAGAGGAGGTAATTATATTTATGGGATGTAATTGTAATTTCAGACGTTCCCGAGATTGTGATAGATTTTGGGATGATTTAATGTTCTGCAGACGCAGAGATTGTGATGACCGTCGTTGTAGACGTGACCGCGACTGTGATTGTGATGAATGTCGTCGTAAACGTAATCATGATCGTGACTGTGATTGTGATAAGCGTCGAGAATGGTAAATTCCTATTGGAGAGTGCTTTGAAGAAAAGCGCTCTTTTTTTGTACATGGATTTTCTGGTCTGATTTCTTGTTAAGGAAAGATAACAAAACAAATGAACACAGCGAATGAAAATAAAGAATGAAACGTCCGCTATGGGTGTACTTATTTAGAATTGCATACGTTCATAATTTAGACATATTTAAAATACGTATCTTATTTTACAACTCTCTTCATGTTCGGTTTACATGTACGGAAATTAAATGCTGTTATTAAGCTATAGTTAATTTACGGACAAAGGGGAGAAATAGAATGATTCTTGGATATGCTCGTGTATCGACACAAGATCAGAACTTAGCAAGGCAACTCAAACAATTGAGTGATTATGGATGTGATTATGTGTTTGAAGAAAAAGTTAGCGGGGCTACAACAGACAGACCTGAGTTATTACGTATGTTAGACAATCTGCGTGAAGGTGATGTAATTGTAGTAACTGAATTAGCACGTATTACCAGAAGTACACAAGACTTATTTAAACTTATAGAAACAATTAAAGAAAAAGGCGCTTCTATTAAGTCGTTAAAAGACAATTGGCTTGATACTACAAGCGATAATCCATACAGCACTTTCCTACTCACTGTAATGGCTGGTGTTAATCAGTTAGAACGTGACCTAATTCGAATGCGGCAACGAGAAGGTATTGAACTAGCTAAAGAGCGTGGTGTTTATAAAGGGCGCCCTAAGAAGTACGATGATGATAATCCTAATATGGAACATGCTTTAGATCTGCTTGCAAACCGAAAGGAAAACAAGTTTACAGTAAAGAAGATATGTGAAGTTACAGGTGTAAGCCGCACGGTTCTTTATGAGAGAGCAAAAGAAAAGGGAGTTATGTAGATTTTAAAGCAGCGAATCCGCTACTTTTTTATTTTATCAAATAAATTGTTTTTGAGTAGAAATGAAAATAGGGGTTTGCCTTAAACATTTATTATTAATCAAGAATATGAGTATAGAAACAGGCTTAAATTTTGTAATGGTGGAGGGGATTGTTTTGGACATAACTCAAAGTGTGGTAAGAATAGTGGTTAATGGGAAAGACCTTCCGTTCACTTCAGTTCAAACCTCTGCATGGAATCATGGACCTGTAAATGATTTAATCGTTTCGACGAATCAGAGAGTGAATGAGCTTTATCAATTCATGTGGTCACAAGTACCAGTTACGATCTCGGTATATTTTCTTCAAGGGGCGGACTTAATGAGATTCGCTAGGATCGCTGGAATTAATGAACGTGTAACGGGAGAATATATATATCATTTCATTTGGGGATAAGAAGAATTCAAAGTAGCTTAACAGCTGCTTTTTTATTTTGCATAGAAAAAGGAACCATAATAGGCTCCTTAATTTGATTCAGAAGTTGTGTAGTTTTTCTTGATGATATCTTTTATGTTGATAATTAAGGATATAAGGAATCCAGTAGCTAGGATACCGTTTACCCAGTAATATGTATTCCCGGATGTAAATTTATTATAAAAGGAATTGATATTATAATACACTAAGCCTGCTGAAATGACGGTAGAGATTACTAACGTACCAAAACTTTTCATGACGCTGTCCTCCGATTCTGAAATTTTAGACTTTTAATACAATTA
>NZ_JBFPJH010000033.1:0-24697 GCF_040838255.1 Bacillus sp. C30
ATTAGAAATTTAACCTCATGTAATTTTCAGTTACTTTTTAATCTTCAACAGGTAACATACCTACATCATGAATTACATATTATCCTCTTCCATCTTATAAAGCGCCACTATAACACAGAATTCATTGACGCTTGAATCAAAGCTTTAACTTCAAAAACCTAAATTTTCCAATCATAAATTCACTCCAACTCACAAATTATAATCTTTGAATTGATATTCCAAAGGGGGCTTCATTCAATGACTGTAATTACAAAACTAAAGCAAACTGTTTCTGGATTAAAAAGTGCACAAGCTAGCTTAGAGGGATTCGCTCTTGATACGGATAACCAACAAGCAAAGCAACTTTTCCAAACAGCTGCGCAGCAAACACAAACAATTATCGATTCTTTAAACCCGCGTGTTGAAGAAGTCCAGCAAGAAGAACCACAATACACACAGCAATAACCAAAAGTGCCATTTCATCTAATGGTACACAATTTGAGAAAAAGGATGATATGCAATCATCCTTTTTCTCTCACATTACATACTGCAATAGAAATGGAATGATTATAATGCGAAAACTTGGAATCATAACCGCGTTATTTATGCTCCTATTCGGTTCACTTACCGGATGTGATAATAGCCCGTTAGATAAAAAAGTAAAGAAAGAAGAAGCTAAGCGGGCAGATGAGAAAAAGGGCCCTAAATTAACAAAAATGAGTACAGAATCCTTTAATCAATCTATATCGCAAGACGCTAAGAAAAAAGCTCTTGCTATGGAGGGAATTATAGAAGCTACCGCAGTTAATACAAATTTAGATCTTTACATAGCCGTTAAACCTGAACATCACGAAAGATTTGGTTTAAAACCTTTACGAAGTAAATTAAAAAAGAAGCTAAGTGATGAAAACCCTACTTTCGATATTCGTGTAAGTACAGACAAAAAGATTTTTATGCTCATAGAAGAACTTGAAAACAAAATTAAGAACAAGAAAATAAGCAAGGATGGCATTAAAGATCAATTGAAACTCATTCAATCAGAAATGGGATCTAATATTTAAGTTTTCTAAAAGAGAAGGAAGGATTCAAATGTCTAGTAAAGATAAAAATTTAACACCTGTGCAACAAGAATATAAAAAATTTGAACAACAGCGCGAACCGAAGCGCCCCGTTTTAAAAAATTGTATAAAGGCTTTTTTCGTCGGGGGATTCATTTGTCTAATAGGCCAACTGATTTCCACCTTTTATATTACCTATTTTGATTTCACTGAAAGATCTGCTGGAAACCCTACAGTTGCAACTCTTATTTTTATTTCTATGCTACTGACGGGATTTGGCGTCTACGATCGCCTCGGACAATTTGCTGGTGCTGGTACCGCAGTTCCCGTTACTGGATTTGGTAACTCTGTTATTGCCGCGTGTATTGAACACCGTACAGAAGGATTCGTTCTCGGCGTTGGTGGTAACATGTTTAAACTAGCAGGATCGGTCATCTTATTTGGCGTATTTTCAGCTTTTGTCATCGCTCTTATTAAAACGATTCTCTTTCAATGGGGAGGGCTGTAAATGTTACAAGGACACCGAACATGGGTATTCGAAAACAAACCAGTTATCATCTCAACAGGTGTAGTCGGTGGCCCATTTGAGGCAAATGGAAAAATTCCTGAAGACTTCGATACCCTGCATGAAGATTTATGGCTCGGACAAGATTCTTACGAAAAGGCGCATAAAATTTTATTTGAAGAAGCTTGTAGCCGCGCTACCGAAAAGGCAAAGCTCCGTAAAGACGATATTCAATTCGTACTCGCAGGGGATTTAATTAACCAAATAACTCCAACTAGCTTTGCATGCCGCACACTCGGAACACCTTATCTCGGTTTATTCGGCGCCTGTTCTACCTCTATGGAAGGCTTAGCACTCGGCGCAAGTATCGTAAATGCAAAAGGTGCAAAGTATTTATTAACTGGGGCATCAAGTCATAACGCTGCGGTAGAAAAACAATTCCGCTATCCAACTGAATATGGTGGTCAAAAACCTCCTACGGCTCAGTGGACAGTGACCGGTGCAGGCGCGGCTATTTTAAGCGACACTGGATATGGTCCACAAGTAACATCGGCCACCATTGGACGAGTTATTGATATGGGACTAACAGATCCTTTTAATATGGGTGGTGCGATGGCCCCAGCTGCTGTCGATACGATTGAAGCTCATTTACGCGAACGACAAATTGACGCCTCTTATTACGACTTAATCGTAACAGGTGACCTTGGACATGTCGGTCGCGAAATCGCTTACGACCTACTACATAAACATGGAACAAAGGTAAAGAGCGAGCAATTTCAAGATTGCGGAATCATCATTTATAGAGAAGGTCAACCTGTCATAGCTGGTGGAAGTGGTCCAGGCTGTTCAGCAACAGTCGTATACGGACATTTATTAAACCGAATGAAAAGAGGAGAATTCAAGAAAATACTTGTCGTTGCGACAGGCGCTTTACTATCTCCACTTACATTCCAACAAGAAGAAACGATTCCGTGTATCGCTCACGCTGTTTCGATTGAATTTGGAGGTGCAACGCAATGATTTTTTTCTGGGCTTTCGTCATTGGTGGACTCATATGCGTAATCGGACAGCTTATGTTTGATGTCGGCAAACTAACCCCCGCTCATACGATGGCAACACTCGTTGTTGCTGGAGCTATATTAGATGGATTCAATCTGTATGAACCATTAATCGACTTTGCAGGCGCTGGGGCAACTGTACCTATTACAAGTTTCGGTAATGCCCTCGTTCATGGCGCGATGGAGGAAGCAGCCAAACATGGCATCGTCGGCGTTATTACCGGCATGTTTAAAGTAACGAGTGCTGGTGTATCAGCTGCCATTATTTTCGGCTTCATTGGAGCATTGCTATTCAAACCGAAAGGATAAGGTGTTCGTATGACAGTTATCGCTAGCGTTAAAACCTGCCTTGCCAGTGTAAGGGGCGCTCAAGCAAGTTTAAGCTCCCTTTCACTAAATTCACAGGACGCGGAATCAAAACGTGTATTTCATGAATGTATGTTAGAAATGGACAGCATCATCACCGATTTACAGAATAGGGTTTCAGTATTAGAACGTGAAGAACCTCAATATAAAGGGTTTTAAGTAGACTGGAGGAAATGACTATGTCTCACCTGCCGGAATGGACACTTGTCATTCTTCGCTCTGTATTCATATTAATTATTTTATTCGCTATTACGAAATGGTTAGGAAAAAGACAAATCTCTCAACTCTCCTTTTTTGAATACATAGCCGGAATGACAATCGGTGACATCGCTGCCCAAGTATCTACAGGGCTTGATTCAAAATTTTTCCACGGCGTCTTTGCGATACTCATTTTCGCTGTGGTACCTTTTTTCACTGGAATCCTCTCTTTAAAGAACAAAACAGCTCGAGATTTTTTTGAAGGAAAATCTACCGTATTAATAAAAGATGGAAAAATACTTGAAGATAACTTAAAGAAAGAAAAGTATACAAGTGATGAATTACTTGAGCTTCTCAGAGGAAAAAATGCGTTCAGCGTGGCTGATGTTGAATTTGCTGTACTAGAACCGAGCGGTGAATTAAATGTATTATTAAAGAAAGATCGCCAACCACTTACAGCAAAAGATATCAGCTTAAAAGTGCCAAACGAAAAAGAACCGCAAACTGTTATTATGGATGGAAATGTACTAGATGAACCTCTTTCTGCTAGCGGACATAATCGCGCTTGGTTACATTCTGAGCTAGAAAAACTCGGTGTTGTCATTGAAAATGTCTTTCTTGGTCAAGTTGATTCATACGGACAACTTACTATCGACATCTATAATGATAAACTCCAAATGCCTTCTCCTCAAAACAAGCCTTTATTATTAGCATCCTTAAAGAAATGCAATGCTGATCTTGAATTATTCTCTTTAGAAACGAAATCAAAATCAGCGAGTGATATGTATAGTAAAAACGCAAAACAAATCGAGAAAATCTTAAATAAAGTAACCTATCTGTTAAAAGAATAAAAAATGAAAGAACGCTTCTATACAAAAGGCGTTCTTTTGCCTTTTCCACACCATTAATCACGTTTAAATTTATGTAATTCGGTTATGATGTTGAAGATACATAAGCAGGGAATTTTAAAAACATAGCGAATAAATCATGATACAACTACATATTTTTTGATTTAAAGTGGTTTCGTTTGACCTTCATTGACCATAATTGTATTATAAGACTAAGAAAGCTTTTAAAGGAGGAAATAACAGATGAATTTAATTCCTACAGTAATTGAACAAACAAATCGTGGAGAACGCGCTTACGATATTTACTCTCGACTATTAAAGGATCGCATCATTATGCTTGGTAGCGCAATTGATGACAACGTAGCAAACTCAATCGTTTCCCAGCTTTTATTCTTGGAATCTCAAGATCCAGAAAAAGATATTCACATTTACATCAACAGCCCTGGTGGTTCTATCACAGCTGGTATGGCAATTTACGATACAATGCAGTTTATTAAACCACAAGTATCAACAATCTGTATCGGTATGGCTGCATCTATGGGTGCGTTCTTACTTGCAGCAGGTGAAAAAGGAAAACGTTACGCACTTCCAAACAGTGAAGTTATGATTCACCAACCACTTGGCGGAGCACAAGGTCAAGCGACTGAAATCGAAATCGCTGCAAAACGTATCCTATTCTTACGTGAAAAATTAAACCAAATTCTTGCTGACCGCACAGGTCAACCACTTGAAGTTCTACAACGCGACACAGACCGCGACAACTTCATGACAGCAGAAAGAGCTCTAGAATACGGCTTAATCGATAAGATCTTTACAAATCGTTAATACACTTAAAAGCGGAGGCGGCTCGTTTAGAACAGGAGGAAGTTGGAACCCCTGATTCCGAGGCGCCTTTTGCCTCGAATGAAGGGGTGAAACGACCGACTGTTCTAGCCGCCGGAGCTGGATAGAATTTAAAGCGGAAGTGGCTCGTTCAGAATCGCAGGGCGTTGGAGCTTTTACATCCGAGGCGCTTTTTGCCTCGAATGTAAAAGCGAAACGACCGAAGATTCTAGCCACTGGAGCTGGATATAACTAAAAGCGGAAGCGGCTCGTTCAGAATCGCAGGGCGTTGGAGCCCCTGATTCCGAGGCGCTTTTTTTATTATGTACAAGGGTATCACATACCCCACCTAGTATCTAATCCAATATATCGGTGATTTTTCAATTTTATCGACCACAACTCAAATTATATCGGCGATTTTTTAATTATATCGGCGTTTCGACACAACTTATCGACTTACCGACAATTTCCGACAAGTGCGAACCAGCTATATACCCACCGATCATTCGTTACCACACCAACCACGCACCCCACAAACAGAAAAATAAAAAAAGCTATCGCACATTCGCGATAACCCTTTATTGTACATATGCAGTTAATGCTTCCAAAGCCTCTTCTGCATCTGAACCTTCTGTTGTGATTGTAATCATGCTACCAGTTCCGATTGCTAAGCTCATAATCCCCATTATGCTCTTTGCATTCACTGTCTTTCCATCTTTCTCGATGAAGATATCCGCATGAAAGCGATTTGCCTCTTGTACAAACAACGCAGCCGGACGTGCTTGTAAGCCGTTTTTTAATGCCACTTTAACCAGTTTTTGAACCACAGCTCCATTTCCCCTTTAACCTTTTATTTTTTTGCTACTGTTTCCCCCGCGCGTAATTTCTCTGCAATTTCATCGATTTTACGCAAACGATGATTAATACCCGATTTACTGATTTTCCCCCCGGATACCATCTCACCTAACTCTTTCAATGTTACATCTTGATAATCTCTTCGTAACTGTGCAATTTCTCTTAATTTATCTGGCAAAATATCAAGCCCAACCGTCTCATCAATATAGCGGATGTTCTCAATTTGCCTTAGCGCTGCACCAATTGTTTTATTTAAATTAGCTGTTTCGCAGTTAACTAAACGATTTACTGAATTACGCATATCGCGAACAATTCGAATATCTTCAAATCTTAAAAGTGCATTATGAGCACCTATAATATTTAAAAACTCTGTAATTTTTTCAGCTTCTTTCAAATACGTAATGTACCCTTTTCTTCTTTCCAACGTCTTACTATTTAAATCAAATCCGTTCATCAGTTCACATATAGAATCATTATGTTCCTTATATAACGAAAAGATCTCTAAATGATAAGATGATGTTTCTGGGTTATTTACTGAACCACCTGCTAAAAATGCACCGCGTAAATACGATCGTTTACAACATTTCTTCTCGATTAATTCCTGCGATATATTTCGAATAAACGAAAAGTCATCTCGAACAATGTGAAGATCTGCTAATATTTCGCGAGACTTCTCAACAAGCCGCACGATATATACATTATTTTTCTTCAATCGCATTTTTTTACGAACAAGTAATTCTACCGTCACATCATATCCTTTTTTCAAAAGCGTATAAATCCTTCTTGCAATTGCTGCATTTTCCGTTTGAATATCGATAGATAGGCGACGGTTTGAAAAAGAAAGCGATCCGTTCATTCGAAGCAACGCCGATAATTCTGATTTCTCGCAGCATTCCTTCATTTCAAGGTTGGTCAACTCTTTCTTTGTTTCTGATGCAAATGACACAGTCAACACCTCCTTATACTATTACTTTGGAACAAAAATCTTGTCCTATATGAATGAGGAGCGTTACCTCAAATGAGGCAACGCACATTTATAACAATGAATATAAAATAGAAGCTAACTTTAATGTATCATGTCTTACAACACGATCATCATATTTCGCTAATCGATCTTGAATGATTTCGATATTATGTTCAGCAAAACGATTTGTATCCAGTGCAACTGGTTCCGACATCTCTTCCTCATATAACTTACGTAATTCACGAGGAATATCACGATTATTTACAATCGCAGTGTCGATAAATGGTTTACCTAAATGATCATGTAACGCCTGCACATGATCAAACGCAGTATACCCCTTCGTTTCGCCCGCTTGCGTCATAACATTACATACATATACCTTCTTCGCTTTTGCAGCAAGAACAGCGTCTCCAATTTTGTTAACAACTAAATTCGGTAATATACTTGTGTACAGACTTCCTGGACCGAAAACAAGCAAATCAGCTCGTTTAATTTCCGTCAACGTTTCACATAACGGTTCTACATCTTCTGGAGTTAAAAAGACACGATTAATCTTCTTCCCGAAATGAGGAATCTTTGATTCACCTGTTACAATTTCTCCATCTTCTAATTCTGCATGAAGTACCGCACTTTGATTCGCTGCTGGTAATACACGTCCTCTGACATTTAATACTTTACTCGTTTCCGTAATCGCGTGGTAAAAGTCTCCTGTAATCGAAGTCATACCTGCCAATAGTAAATTTCCTAACGCATGCCCTTTCAGTCCGTCTCCAGTTGTAAAACGGTGCTGAAATAAAGCCTCCACTAATGGTTCTACATCCGATAACGCAACAAGTACGTTACGAATATCACCTGGAGGTGGAATTTCTAGCTCATCACGTAGTCTACCTGAACTGCCTCCATCGTCGGCTACTGTTACAACTGCTGTAATATCAACAGGATATTGTTTTAATCCCCTTAATAAAACAGAAAGTCCAGTTCCACCTCCCATGATAACAATTTTAGGTTTTCTCTCTTTTTTCATCCCTTAATGGCCCTTTCTCTTCTCCACATCACGATGAGATACATGAACGCTATACTCTGGTTTCAAATGTTTCCCAAGGTACTCTGTAAGCGTAACAGAACGATGTTGCCCACCTGTACATCCAATCGCAATTACAAGTTGACTCTTACCTTCTCTTTTATAATGAGGCAGCATGAAAGTGATAAGATCCGTCAATTTCTCTAAAAACTTATGTGTTTCATTAAATTTCAACACATACGACGAAACTTCTTCATCCAGTCCTGTTAATGGCTTCATATGTGGAATATAATATGGATTTGGTAAAAAACGAACATCAAATACTAAATCAGCATCAATTGGAATTCCGTACTTAAATCCAAATGACATAACATTTACACGAAATGCTTGCTCAGTTTCTGTTGAGAATAAGTGAACAATTTTTTCTCGTAATTCTTTCGGTTTCAAATCAGATGTATCAAGCACAATATTCGCTCGTGCCTTCATATCAGTTAAGAGACCACGCTCAGCTTCAATTCCCTTTAACGGCAAGCCAGTTGGCGCAAGTGGATGCGAACGTCTCGTTTCTTTATAACGAGTTACAAGTGTGCTATCTTTCGCATCTAAAAATAAAATATGAGGAATAATCCATGTACGTTCTGATAAATCATCAAGCGCTCCCCATAAATATTCAAAAAACTCTCGGCCACGTAAATCAATACCGAGTGCCACTTTATTCATTTTACCTTTTGAATCTGCCATAAGTTCAATAAACTTCGGCAATAACATCGGTGGTAAATTATCTACACAAAAATATCCTAAATCTTCGAAACTTTGTAACGCTACCGTCTTTCCAGCTCCAGACATCCCTGTAATAATTACCATTTTTATATCATTATTCTCTGTCATCGTATCCTCTCCTTGCAGGTTTAACTCGGATCTAATCGATATGAAAGCAACTCAAAATCTGGGGTATATACAAATGTACCGTAGATTATACCATTCCCTTTAATTAAATAATCAATAATGTGATAATCTCCTGGTGCCATTGCTAAATCATCAATTTTATCAAATGTATGCCAACCAATGATGCCTTCTTCGCTCTCTAATTTGTTTTCTCCTGCAAAATCTGTTGCTAAAAAGGAGAACATCATCCATTCAGAAACAACTTTATCACCTTCTTGGATGACAAAAGTGAAGACCCCTTTTAATGCTGGATTCTTTAAATAAATACCTGTTTCTTCACGATACTCGCGAACAACGGAATCTCTTACTGTCTCACCACGCTCCATTTTCCCGCCCGGTGCAACCCACCAATTCCGGCGAGGTTTTTGGAGTAAGAGTACTTCATTATCTCTAATTAACACACAGTTTGTCACTCTTTGCATGTTTCTTCACCTCAGCTACTTGCAGCAAAATTTCTCACTGCATACTCATTTCATTATACTATCAAAAACAGTTTGCTACAACGAAGGTGCCAGTCCCCTTTCGCTAAGCAATTGTAAAAATCCTTTCTATAACAAGCAATCAAAATACCTTACTTCCCATGAATAGCACATAAAAATCCCCTTAACGATTTTTATCGTTAAGGGGATTAAAACACTTATTTCTTACCGAAATAAGTAACAACCGCAAATCCTAAAATAAAAGTAATAATTGAACTTACAATTGAAATTCCACCAGTCGGAATGCCAGGGAACACAATGACAATCGACCCGATAACGAGCCCAATAATTGCCGCAAATGTCATACTTTTATAACGATCTAACAAATAACTAATTCCTTTACTACTTACAACAAATCCGGCCATCACGCCGGCACCGATAACCACGATTAACGGTAAATTGAGTGTAGTTAAAGCGTTAATTGCTGTCGGATACACACCAATAATTAATAAAATAAACGATCCACTAATTCCAGGAAGAAGCATAGCCATACTAGCCATCCATCCTGCGAAAAATAAACCAATTGCATTTAAAATTGTTAACGTCGTAATCGGATCAGCTGCCTTATCTGGTTTAAAGAATGCTGTTATTGCAACAAGAATTGCTGCAATTATTAATAAGACAATATGACTACCTTTAAACGTTGCCTTTGCATCAGCTTCTCTCATTAACATCGGTAATATACTAATAATTAAACCGAGAAAGAAAAATTGAGTCGGTTCATAATGATTTGCTAATAAATATTTAATAACGTGACTTAACGTTAGAAAAGCTGCCGCTACACCAGCTGCAAGTGGGATTAAAAACGCTAAATGTTTTTTCCATTCACGACTAAAGAATCCGCTAATTGCTGCGAGCAATTGTTCATAAATCCCCAACACAACAGCGATTGTTCCGCCGCTCACACCAGGAATTAAATCACTAACGCCCATACAAAATCCACGATATATATTACGCCATTCCATACTGAATAAATTCCTCATTTCTTATAATGATTTTTCCCATAAATTCTAGTATAACAATAAGAATCATTATATTCTTAATTGTTTTTGACAATAGTTTGACATTTGGACAAAAAAAGAAAGCCACCTATCGGTAGCTTTCTTCTCAAAAGGAAAAATAACCTTATTTTTCTGTTACAGTCTTTAGTTCCTCTACTAACTCTTCTATATAATGCTGTGCACTCTGCGCTGCAATACTACCATCGCCTGTTGCCGTTACAATTTGACGAAGCATTTTTTCACGAACATCACCAGCTGCGAAAATACCAGGAACTTTCGTTTCCATACGCTCGTTCGTTTCAACATAACCATTTTCATTTGTAATACCTAGCTCAACAAACGGTTTTGATAATGGTAACATACCGATGTATATGAAAACGCCGTCAGTTTTAACTTCTTGTTCTTCTCCGCTGTTTACATCTACAAGTGTTACGCTTCCTACTTTACCATTTGCATCGTTAATTTCTTTTATAGTGTGATTCCAAATGAAATCTACTTTCTCATTTTGGAAAGCACGATCTTGTAAAATTTTCTGTGCACGAAGAGTATCACGACGGTGAACGATCGTTACTTTTGATGCGAAGCGTGTTAAGAACACACCCTCTTCAACAGCAGAATCTCCGCCGCCAATAACAACAAGTTCTTTCCCTTTAAAGAATGCACCATCACATACTGCACAATATGATACACCGCGGCCGCCAAGTTCTGTTTCACCTGGCACACCAATTTTTTTATACTCTGCACCGCTTGCAACGATAATTGCACGTGCTTTATATTCTTTTTTACCAGCAATAATTGTTTTGTACTCTTTACCATCGATGATTGCTTTCACATCACCGTATGCATATTCAGCACCAAATTTCTTCGCATGCTCAAACATTTTATTTGATAAGTCTGGTCCTAAAATAGACTCATAACCTGGATAGTTCTCTACATCTTCTGTATTTGCCATTTGTCCACCTGGAATACCACGCTCAAGCATCAGTGTGCTTAAATTCGCACGAGATGTATATACCGCAGCTGTCATACCAGCTGGTCCTGCACCAATAATAATGACATCATAAATTTTTTCTTCTGACACACTATTCACTCCCATTCATTCATACACATTAAGTTACCCTCATTATACTGTTAGCATCATTTTTTTCCCAATGATTTGCCTACCCTACGTGTGCGTGCGCTTAACAGCCTGCACATACTTTCGTACAGTCGCTACAGATACATTATATACATCACCAAGCTCTGCCTGTGTCATCTTATTTCTTTGTTCGCCGCGCACAATGTATTCAATTGCCGCTGACCAACCGTACACATTTGTAAAAGTCGCTCCAGATGTATATAAACGTATGAACGTGCAAAACCAAAAATTTAAACACTCTTCGATTAATTCATCGTCTTTTTTCGTATAATTGTATAATGCATCCGCGATTCGTACGCACTGTTCAAATTGCTGTAAATCAGCTGGGATGCTTTTATGACTATTAAGTAAAAAGAAATATTTTGCAAGTTGCGATACGATTGGAACACCATTTTTCGCTTGCGTTACATCAAAGAAGAATCCAACCTTCTCTGGTGTTGACAATTCATTCATTAAATATAAAGCTAGCATTTTCTCTTCTAGCGTCGTACTTTGCTGAAATGATTTTCGTAACTCTTCAAATAAATGATTTTGTCCTTCATCTGCTAAATTCAGTGCATTCCACGGTTCTTTTCCTTTTTTATCAGGATGCAATCCTACAACATGTTGCCACATTTTTTCAGCTACTTGCTGTTCCTTCACCATATACGCAGAGTATGCAAACCAGTAATAAAAACTGACGTCTCCTTCGTACCCTTGACGCTTTAATACTTTGAACCATTTATATGCAGGTTCAAAATGACCAATTGTTGCAAGCGTTGTTCCAAGTTTCAAACGATGCTCAAATGAAATTGGATATACCGATACTAACTGCCCCGCTAATGACTCTACTTGCTTATGCTCTCCAATTGAATATAGAAAAATAAGCGTATTACAAAGCGCATGCATATTACCAGGATTTTTCTCTAAAATCATTTCTGTTAACTTAAGCGCTTGATCTACATTACCTGATTGAAAATGTGCAATCGCTAAATTATTATGTCCTGACCAAAATTCTGGATATTCTTTCGTAACAACTTCTAGTGTAGCAATCGCCTCTTCTAATTGTCCGTTACGAATGTAGCGGTTCGCTTCTTCTTGCATAACAATTAGCTCATCTTCATCCTCAATCTCTTCCGCACCCATTGCATCTTCTTCCATAATCTCAAGCAATTCTAATGTATCTTCTACAAATTCCTTCTCTTCCGCAACTTCTAAATATCGCTCTGCATACTTCTTCGCCTGTTGAAACAAGCCCATATATGCATAATTATTTGAAATAAAATAATAGCATTGCTCAAGTTCAGGATTGGATCTAACAAGCTTTAGAAATATCTGATTCGACTCTTGATATTCACCAGATTCAGATAATGCTATTGCTAGTTGGCATAAAATAAACGGCTCCTTCTCGCTTTGTGCTGCTCTTCGAAAATATTTAATTGCATCTTGCAATTTTTGCCCTTTATAAGCCCTCATCCCTTTTTTATAAAAGAAGTCCGCTAACTGATTAAAAGAGATAACTTGTCCGTTCTCCTTATATATTCTTTGATTTTTCCCCATATATCCTCCAGTTTTTTGTTTTCTTCGTTCACACATTCTTCTATCTATAAGTATAAACGATTCCGTAAAAAACAAAACAGTATATTATAATCAATTATTTCCTTTTTATTCATAAAAAGAGAAGGGAAATGTTACATTTTTAACATCAACCTTCTCTAGTGGCCATTTCCTCTTTCGTATAAATAATACGCATCGGATTTCCGCCTACGAAAGCGCCGCCTGGTACATCTTTATGGACAAGTGTGCCTGCAGAAACGATAGCTCCATCTCCAATTGTCACACCTGGTAAAATTGTCGTATTCGCTCCAATCATAACTTCATTCCCTATGACGATTTCTCCGAGTCGATACTCACGAATTAAATATTCATGCGCTAAAAGCGTTGTATTATAGCCGATAATTGAATTGTCTCCCACAGTAATCTTTTCTGGAAACATAATATCTGGCATTACCATAAGTGCAAACGACGTTTTCTTTCCTACTCCCATCCGTAAAAACGTGCGATATAACCAATTCTTTACGGATAAAAATGGCGTGTAACGTGCGATTTGGATGATAATAAAGTTTTTCATTACCTTCCAAAAAGAAACTGTTTTATACACATTCCACAATGAATTTTCTCCTGAAACAGGATAGCGCGTTGTCCGTCGCACTGAACTCTCTCCTCTACTTATATAAAGTGACACTTTAACCGGCAGGAATCTTACTACCCGTTAATGCGGGACAAAATCGGTAGTAAATCACTCATTTTATCTAGCACATAATCTGGTTTATACGCTTCTAAATACGCTCTACCTTTCAATGTCCATGAAACCGCTACTGTTTTCGTACCTGCATTTTGTCCACCGACGATATCATGATGATTATCACCAACCATCAATGTTTCTTCTGGTTTTGCATCTAATAATTTCAATGCTTTTTGAAGTGGTTCTGGATGTGGTTTCACATGTTCCACATCATCAATCGTCACGACAACATCAAAAAACTGATCAAGTTTCGAAAGCTTTAATCCCATTTCAACCGTCTGTCTCGCTTTCGTTGTAACGATGCCGATCTTATAACCTTGCTTCTTCAATTCTTGAACCGTTTCATATACAGTTTCATACTCTTCCACTAATTCATCATGATGCTCATGATTAAATTGACGATAACATGTAATCATCTCTTCAACCTTACTTGCATCAATTTTACTAAAAGTATCATGCAAAGATGGACCGATAAATGGCAATACATCTTCACGCTTATACTGATTAGAATAATAGTGATTTAACGTATGTAAAAAAGAAGAGATAATAAGTTCATTTGTATTAATTAACGTTCCATCTAAATCAAATAACACTGTATTTATTTTCATCGTCCTTAATCCTTTCATTACCTGAATATGAAAGAAGCAGCATCTTATATAAGATGCTACTTTTCTCTAATTTTCTAAATATCTTTTATCAGCTTGTCCCATTTTTCGTCTCACAATAATGAAAATGATAGAAATAACAACAATTCCAATAGACATTACTTGTGCAATACGAAGTGGTCCTAACATTAAACTATCTGTACGCAAACCTTCTACGAAGAAGCGTCCCACTGAATACCAAATTAAATATGTGAAGAATAATTCACCACGGCGTAAATTCACTTTTCGTAACGCGAGTAGTAAAATAACACCTGCAAAGTTCCATAATGATTCATATAAAAACGTTGGGTGATAATACACACCATCAATGTACATTTGATTAATAATGAAATCTGGTAAATGAAGACCTTCTAAAAATTGTCTCATTACTTCATCACCATGCGCCTCTTGGTTCATAAAGTTTCCCCATCGGCCAATTGCTTGTCCTAGTAAAATACTCGGCGCAGCAATATCCGCTAACTTCCAGAATGAAAGCCCGCGTCGTTTCGCAAAAAGGATTCCTGTAATAACAGCCCCGATTAAACCACCATGAATCGCCAAACCACCTTGACGAATATTAATAATTTGACTCGGATTTTGCGAATAATATTCCCATTCAAAAATGACATAATACATTCTCGCAAAAAGAATGGCAATTGGCACTGCGATTAATACAAGGTCGATAAATGTATCTTTGTGAATACCAAGCCTTTCTCCCTCGCGAGTTGCTAGCCAAAGACCTAATAGCACACCTGTACCGATAATAACCCCATACCAATAAACAGGGAACGGCCCAAGTTGGACTGCTATACGGTCAAGCTGTGGTACAGAACCTAACAGCATATATATGACCTCCCTCTCCAGAGTCTACTCTTGATTTCCTAACTCAATCGCACTCATTAATCGTTCAGAGAACTGTTGTGCCGCATTGACTCCCATACGTTTTAATCTGAAGTTCATCGCTGCTACTTCAATAATAACAGCCAAGTTTCGACCAGGACGAACTGGAAGTGTAATCTTCGTAAGTTCTGTATCAATAATCTTCATCTTCTCTTCATCAAGACCTAAGCGATCATAATTTTTCTTTTGATCCCAAATTTCAAGATTAATAACAAGTGTAATACGTTTATAATTTCGTACTGCCCCTGCACCGAATAACGTCATTACGTTAATGATACCTAGACCACGAATTTCTAATAAGTGCTCAATTAAATCAGGTGAGCTCCCTACTAATGTATCTTCATCTTCTTGACGAATTTCTACGCTATCATCCGCAACAAGGCGGTGACCACGCTTTACAAGTTCAAGCGCTGTCTCACTTTTCCCGACACCACTTTGACCTGTAATTAAAACACCAACACCATAAATATCTACTAACACACCATGAACAGCTGTTGTTGGCGCTAACTTACCTTCTAAATAGTTTGTTAAACGACTTGATAATCTCGTTGTCGTTTGAGCAGAACGTAATAAAGGCACGCCTGATTCACGTGATGCTTGTAATAACTCATCCGGTACATCTTGATTACGAGTTACAATAATACAAGGCGTCTCCTCAGTACAAAGCGCTTTCATTCTCTCTTGCTTTTGCTCTGTCGTTAACGTATCAAAGAACGTAAGCTCCGTTTTCCCAAGAAGCTGCACGCGATCAGCTGGATAATATGTAAAAAATCCTGCCATTTCAATTCCAGGTCGCGATAAATCACTCGTATCAATCGGACGATGAATCCCTTCTTCACCACTTACTAACTCCAATTGAAATTGTTCAATTAAATCTTTTGTCCTTACTTTCGGCATATGTATAAACCTCCACTCCGCTGCGGGTTCAGTCTCATTTGATGTAAAATTCCATTCTATCGGATATTGTACCATTTTTTTCTGGAAACAAGAAACTCGGTTTCTAATAAATAGAAAAAAACATTTCATATGAATCATGAAATGTTTTTCTTTTTGTCATTTTCTCTTTTTTTCATGTAATGGTTCAACAATTACTTTTTCAATTATCATATTAAAAATAGAAATACAAATTGCCGCAACAATCGCTACACCAAATCCAGATATATTAAAGGCGTCCCCTAATAACGAATCCGTCATCTTTAACGTAATCGCATTAATAACAATTAAGAAGAAACCGAAAGTTACAAGAGTAATCGGTAGCGTAATTAAAATTAAAAGCGGCTTTACAAATACGTTTAAAATCGCCAATATAATACTCGCAATAATTGCAGTTTGTATATTTGCTATGTAAAATGCGTCTGGTGCAACCCCTTTTAAAAGTCCGGATACAGCGATTAACACAACGCTATTTACAAGAAGTGATACAATCCATCTCATTTCCTTACACATCCTTTTAACATATATATTTCATCATACGCTAATAGATAATAAACGCAAGTAACATACATACACTTATATCAACTTATTCTACCCTTCATGCTTGTATACCTACTAACAACCTTACCAGTTTTCCTTAGTGAAATAAAAACCGAGTGCAATTCCCACTCGGTTTTTATTAACAACTTATTGTGATAACTCTACTTCTTTTATTTTCTCTTTCATTCTTGCTTTATCACGATCTAAAATCTCTTTTAAATACTTACCTGTATAAGAGCGCTCTTCTTTCACTACTTGCTCTGGCGTTCCGGAAGCAACAATTTGTCCGCCTTTGTCTCCGCCTTCTGGTCCAAGGTCAATAATATAATCAGCTGTTTTAATAACATCTAAATTATGCTCAATTACAAGTACCGTCTCACCACTCTCAACAAGACGTTGCAACACTTCTAGAAGGCGTGCAATATCATGTGCATGTAAGCCAGTCGTTGGCTCATCTAAAATGTATAACGTACGCCCTGTAGAACGACGATGTAATTCAGAAGCTAATTTCACACGCTGCGCCTCACCACCTGATAACGTCGTAGCTGGTTGTCCTAATTTCATATAACCAAGCCCTACATCTACAAGCGTTTGAAGTTTACGCTTAATTTTCGGGATATTAGCAAAGAACTCTACCCCATCTTCAATTGTCATCCCTAACACTTCAGAAATATTCTTATCTTTATATTTCACTTCTAACGTTTCACGGTTGTAACGTTTACCGTGACAAACTTCACACGGAACATACACGTCTGGTAAGAAATGCATTTCGATTTTAATAATTCCATCACCACGGCACGCTTCACAACGGCCGCCTTTTACGTTAAAGCTGAAACGTCCTTTTTGATACCCACGTACTTTCGCTTCATTCGTGTGCGCAAATACATCACGAATATCATCAAATACGCCAGTGTATGTCGCCGGATTTGAACGTGGTGTACGCCCGATTGGTGATTGATCAATATCAATCACTTTATCTAACTGCTCAAGACCTTTAATTTCTTTATGAGCCCCTGGCTTCGCTTTCGCCTTATATAGCTTTTGAGCTAATGATTTGTATAGTACTTCATTAATTATCGTACTTTTTCCAGAGCCAGATACGCCTGTTACTGCTACAAATGTTCCTAGAGGGAATGACATTTTCGCATTCTTTAAGTTATTTTCTTTCGCACCGACAATCTCCACTTTACGTCCGTCACCTTTACGTCTTTCAAGTGGTACCGGAATAAACTCTTTACCGCTTAAATATTTCCCAGTTAATGAATTCTCGTCTTGCATAACTTCAGCTGGTGTACCTGCTGATACAACTTGACCACCATGAATACCTGCACCAGGTCCGATATCAAGTAAATAATCAGCAGCCATCATCGTATCTTCATCATGCTCAACAACAATTAACGTATTTCCTAAATCACGCATTTCCTGCAATGTACGAATAAGACGATCATTATCACGCTGATGCAAACCGATAGAAGGCTCATCAAGAATGTAAAGTACGCCAGTAAGGCGAGAACCAATTTGTGTCGCTAAACGAATACGCTGCGCCTCACCACCTGATAAAGTTCCTGCGGCACGACTTAACGTTAAATAATCTAAACCGACGTTCACTAAGAACCCAACCCGTTCCTGAATTTCTCTTAAAATTAAATGAGCAATTTTTTGTTGTTTCTCCGTTAACTCAACAGTTGAGAAGAACTCCTGTACTTCTTGAACAGAATATTTCGTTACATCGGCAATCGTTTTATCACCAACGAAAACAGCTAAACTCTCAGGCTTTAAGCGTCCACCTTTACACTTCGGACAAGCTTGCTCTGCCATATATTTCTCCATTTGCTCACGAATATAATCAGAACTCGTCTCACGATAACGACGCTCAATATTCGGAATAACACCTTCAAATAAAATCTCATTTTCCTTTACTTGACCAAATTCATTCACATAGCGAAAATAAAGCTTCTCTTCCCCGCTTCCGTACAGCACTTTATCAAATAAATCCTTCGGTATATCTTTCACCGGCATATCCATATCGATGCCGTAATGATTACACACAGATTTTAACAATTGCGGGTAATATTGTGAACTTGTCGGTTCCCAAGGAGCAATCGCATGTTCATTTAATGACACATCCCAGTTCGGAATAACAAGTTCTAAATCTACCTCTAACTTCGATCCAAGTCCATCACAAGAAGGACACGCGCCGAACGGACTATTAAACGAGAACATACGCGGCGCTAATTCTCCGATTGAAAAACCACAATGTGGACAAGCATGATGTTCACTAAATAGAAGTTCTTCCTCTCCCATTACATCGATTAAAACTCGGCCCCCGCCAAGCTTTAAAGCACTTTCTAGTGAATCTGCAAGTCGGCTTGCAATTCCTTCTTTCACAACAATACGGTCAATAACAACTTCAATTGAATGCTTCTTATTTTTTTCTAAAGTAATCTCTTCCGATACATCCAGCATCTCTCCATCAACGCGCACACGAACATAACCTTGCTTCTTAATATCTTCTAATACTTTCGCATGCGCACCTTTACGCCCTGACACGATAGGCGCTAGCACTTGCAACTTCGTACGTTCAGGATATTCAAGAACACGGTCTACCATTTGTTCCACTGTTTGTGATGTAATTTCAATTCCATGATTCGGACAAATCGGCGTACCAATTCGTGCGAATAATAAACGTAAATAATCATAAATCTCCGTTACCGTTCCAACCGTTGAACGAGGATTACGACTCGTTGTTTTTTGATCAATTGAAATCGCTGGAGATAAACCTTCAATCATATCAACATCCGGCTTATCCATTTGCCCTAAAAACTGGCGCGCATACGCAGATAAAGATTCCACGTATCTACGCTGTCCTTCTGCATAAATCGTATCGAATGCTAACGATGATTTCCCCGAACCAGACAATCCCGTCACAACAACAAGCTGATTCCTCGGAATGGTTACGTCAATATTTTTTAAATTATGCGCTCTAGCACCTTTTACAACAATAAAATCTTTACTCACTCTTTTCACCCTTCCGCTTTTAATTCTAATAGTAAATCTCTTAATTCAGCTGCACGCTCGAAATCTAATGCCTTTGCTGCTTCTTTCATCTCTGCTTCCATCTTCGCAATTGTATTTTCACGTTCTTTTTTCGTCATCTTCTTAGCTGGTGTTGCTTCATATATTTCTGTATCCTCAGCTGCTGTTGTCGCACGAATAACGTCACGTACTCCTTTTTGAATCGTCTTCGGCGTAATACCATGCTTTTCATTGTAAGCTTCTTGTATACTACGACGACGCTGTGTTTCTTCAATTGCAATTCCCATTGATCTCGTTATGCGATCTGCGTACATAATAACGCGGCCGTTTGCATTACGCGCCGCACGACCAATTGTTTGAATTAATGAACGCTCTGAACGTAAGAAACCTTCCTTATCAGCATCTAAAATAGCTACAAGTGATACTTCTGGAATATCTAATCCTTCTCGTAATAAGTTAATACCGACAAGTACATCAAACTTACCAAGGCGAAGATCACGGATAATTTCAATACGCTCTAATGTTTTAATTTCAGAGTGAAGATAATTCACTTTAATTCCTACATCTTTTAAATAGTCCGTTAAATCCTCTGACATTTTCTTCGTTAAAGTCGTAATTAATACACGTTCATTTTTCGCAATCCGGTCATGGATTTCTCCTAATAAATCATCTATTTGTCCTTCAATTGGTCGTATATCAATTGGTGGATCTAAAAGCCCTGTTGGACGAATAATTTGTTCTATTGCTTTCGGTGACTGCTCTAACTCATACGGTCCTGGCGTTGCCGAAACGTAAATAACTTGATTCGTTTTCTCTTCAAACTCATCAAACGTGAGCGGTCTATTATCTAAAGCTGATGGCAGACGGAATCCATGATCAACAAGCACTTGCTTACGTGCTTGGTCCCCGTTATACATCGCTCTTACTTGCGGAACCGATACGTGCGACTCATCCATAACGATTAAGAAATCCTCTGGAAAATAATCTAAAAGCGTATACGGCGTTGAACCTGCTGGACGAAGTGTTAAATGACGGGAATAGTTTTCAATCCCTGAACAAAAGCCCATCTCGCGCATCATTTCTAAATCATAACGCGTTCGCTGTTCTATGCGCTGCGCCTCTAACAACTTACCGTTATCATTTAATTCTTTTAAACGCTCTTCTAATTCTTTTTCGATATTTTCAATAGCGACCTTCAGCTTTTCTTCACGTGTAACGAAGTGAGATGCCGGGAAGATTGCTACATGATCACGTTCTGCTAATACTTCACCCGTTAATGCATTTACTTCTCGAATACGATCTATTTCATCCCCAAAAAATTCAATTCGAATACAATGCTCATCAAGTGATGCGGGGAAGATTTCAACTACATCTCCGCGCACACGGAATGTACCACGCTTAAAATCAATATCATTACGTCCATACTGTACATCAACAAGTTCACGAAGCAATTGATTGCGGTCCTTTTCCATACCAACTCGAAGCGAAACAACTAACTCGCGGTATTCTTCCGGAGAACCTAAACCGTATATGCACGAAACACTCGCAACGATAATAACATCATCTCGTTCAAATAAGGAAGACGTTGCCGAGTGGCGTAATTTATCAATTTCATCGTTAATTTGCGCATCTTTTTCAATAAACGTATCCGTATGTGGTACATACGCTTCCGGCTGATAATAATCGTAATAACTAACAAAATACTCCACAGAATTGTTAGGAAAGAAATCTTTCAGCTCACTATATAACTGTCCTGCTAACGTTTTATTATGAGCCATTACAAGTGTTGGTTTCTGCACTTCTTTAATGACATTTGAAATCGTAAATGTCTTACCCGTTCCTGTCGCTCCAAGCAACACTTGCTTTTTCTTTCCACTATTAATTCCCTCTACAAGCTTCTCTATCGCTCCCGGCTGATCACCTTGCGGGGAATACTCTGAGATAATTTCAAATGAATGTTCCAACTAAAAACCGACCTCCTCATAAAAATCTGTATTATTATTTTACCACGAATGCCCATAAAAAACCTAAAAAAAAACGAACAGATATTCGGTAAAGTTTTCGACAAGTTATATATAGAAAAAGGAAGGAATAAATACTTCCTTCCTCTACTAACTCTATTTTTTAAGTACATATAATAAGTCATATCCATTGCGCCCATTTTCATTCGTACAATCTATTAACCTATATGCCATTTCTGATTCACGTTGCTCTTTAACAATCCTTTTACAACTATCTTTATGTAACCCTTTATGGTCACCAGCAAATTGATCTTGTCTATTATCTAACACATAAAGTATATCTTTCTCACTATGCTCTAACGTTTGAAAAATCGGGTCACCTTCATGTGTATACTGTGCAATTCTTATTTTATCAACTTCCCCTTGTTCCACATTCCAAACGAACTTCTCGAATTTATCTAGATTAGAAATTTCCGCCCCTTTGCAACGACATCATTCTTCTTATCAATTGCACTGTTAGGTTGTGAACATGCTACTAAACTAAAGAGAAATAAGCATATAAAACCTGTTCTTTTTCCTATTGTTATCCTCTCCTATACAAACTATTGGTATACTAGAAAAAAGCTACTTTCCTCTATGAAAGTAGCTTCTTGTTTCCTTTCTCCTTCTTCGGAAAAATAACATATGAAAATGAAATCGCAGTATCCGCTAAAAGAATAATAGCCCATACTTTGCTTACACGGCTTGCTGTTTTATTTAAAACGATTCCTGACTCTAACCAATTTCCCCACTGTTCTACTGGAATAAGCCCATACATGAAGAAAAAGAATATATGAACCGCAATAAACAAAATAAGATGTAAAATCCAATTTTTTATTTCCTGCTTTGCATGCGCCATCCCTGTTACTTCAAATGGTTCTTCGATAATAGGCGCCGGTTCATTCCGCCACTTCGCAACTAATTTTTGTACATATATATCTAATTTCTTCAAATCCTTTTTCCCATAAAAAACTGCATATAATAAAATGATTACCGTAATGATTTGAAAATTAGAGAACTTCCCTGTTTGATAATAGTCCAATACCCCTAAAGTTAAAATAAACACTTCATTTATGAGTAGCACAATCCCCATAATAAAGCTCGCCTTTTTCAAGCGAAATCCATACCTTAGTAAAAAGAATCCGATAGCTGATAACCAAAATACAATCTCTGCCCCAATTAAAAAATACCAACGATATTCTGCAAGTATACTCATTTATCCCTCTCCCTTTCGTCATATATACGAAAAGCCTCATCCATATATGATAGAAGCTCTTCTTCAATTGGATACATACTCATTTTCTGTGAATCTTCTTTTGACTTTCTTACTTCCCACAATTTATCTAAAAATGCTTCATCACCATTTGCCATCTCTAAACACTTCTGCATTAATTTCTTTGTTGCGCCTTGTACCTCATCACATGATGCTTCCTTACCGTCTTTCATAAAGTTACGTAGTTGCTTTAATAAATTTACCCATTCTAAAACATTCGGGTCTTCTTCACTCATGTTCGGCAAATTATGAAGCAACTTTTGTTCTCCCTTAGAAAAAACTTCATTTTGAAACATCTCACGTATTCGCGGAGACTGTTTCGAAAGCTGAATGAGTTCAAACATAACTTTCCAATCCAGTTCTCCCTCCACATCCACTGAATAAACAACTGCCTGTAAAATACGTTCCATTCGATTAAATTTTTTCTGTTCTTCCTGTACAAATCTAAGTTGCTTTTCAAGCGATATTTTTAAATTGAGCTCATCCGTTATTAACATATTCGTAATCTCTTTTAATGAAAAACCCATTTCTTTTAAAAATAAAATTTGCTGCAAACGAACAACATCTCTCTCGCTATATAACCGATGTCCTCCATCAGTTTTCCCACTCGGCTTTAATAAATCAATTTGATCATAATAACGTAACGTCCTTACTGTAACCCCTGTTTCCCTCGTTAGTTCTTGAATTGAAATCAACTCCATCACCTCTTCTCCTTCATTATAAAAGGTGACGTAACGTAACTTTCAAGTAGTTTGTAAAAAAAAGACAAAAAGCTGTTTATACCTTTTGTATAAACAGCTTTTATGGAAATAACCCCTTTTGTATAGCACGCCCACAAAATAAAATAATTGCCCCTACAACAACACTTGTTGCTGTTTTATGATAATGCGCTAAAATTAATAAATAGTATGATAAACCTACAGCACCAATCATAATACATACACTTGGCACTGGATTACGAGAGAAGTTTTGTATTCCCCAAAACAAAGCAAAAATAGCCGTAGCGACACATAATACCGGTAATCCCATCCCAGTTCCCCTTTTTCTATCTATTCCTTGTTGCTAACACACTCGTCGATGCTATACTTATTAATAAACCAAAAATAGCAATATATAATAACTCATTTACATGTACTACTTGCCTATCTAAATACTTATTTACACAAAGATACATAATGAACAAAAAAACGCAGCTTGTAATACAAATCGTAAAATATGACTTCATATTGTTCACAACTCGCTCATCAATTGACGGTACTCTCTCTTCTTTCAAACGTTTCTGTTCTCTATATTCCGAAATACCATATAAAATGACTAGTGCTACATTCGATATGAAGATCGTTCCCCACGAAATACTTAAAATCATTAAACTCACATTTAAAACAAGACCCGCTAAAAACAAACTTCCTATGAACCGTATAATATCTTGCTTACTCATACATGATCAGCCTCTTTTTGATTTCTATATTTCCATTTCGGCCAATAGTTCACAAAGAAATAAACAAACTGTCCTAATACAAATAAAACAAACGGCATGCCCGCATTTCCATAAACAATTAAATTATACAAACTCCATACCGCTAAACTCATTGTTAAAAACAACCCTAAATATTTAAACGCTTTATCCGATTGAAATCTCTCAAATTCATCTTGCATTTTCATTCCTCCTATCGTTATGCTCGTTTTCCCGCCATTACTCCTATGATGAGACTACCAGCAAATAAGAAACTACATACAATGAATATTTCTGGAATCGGTATAGTAATTCGCCCTATCGCTTTGCTTGCAACAATATAAACAATAAGCAAAAGAAATGCGAATATAAATGAGACATTTACATACTTTTTTAT
>NZ_JBFPJH010000001.1:0-58314 GCF_040838255.1 Bacillus sp. C30
TAGGACGTCGCCAAGCAAGATAAAAACACAAGTCTTTTGACTTGTGTTTTTTTGTGTTTCTTTTTACAATTCATAGTAATTTAAAAAATCTTTACTTAAAGAATCGTCCTTTTGATTAAAGACAGGGAAATGTGGCTAGGATAGTGAATAAGCAAAAGAGTTGCAAATTTTTTTAATACGTATATAATTATAGTCAAAGATAGTCAAAGTCAATAAAGGTGGCGGATAAATGAGAAATATATCTGATATCATTGAGAAATATCTAAAGCAAGTTATTGACTTAAGCAATAATAATGTGATTGAAATCAAGAGGAATGAGGTCGCTGATCGATTCGATTGTGTGCCGTCTCAAATCAACTATGTAATCAATACCCGTTTTACGTTAGAAAGAGGATTTGTAGTAGAAAGTAAACGAGGTGGAGGAGGTTACATTCGCATTATAAAAGTCAAACTGCATGATGATATAGACATTATTGATCAAATGCTTCATATGATTGATCATAGCGTTGCACAAGGAAATGCTGAAAGTATGATTATACGTTTAATAGAAGAGGGGATTATAACAAATCGTGAAGCTAAACTTATGTTAAGCGTACTAGATCGTTCTGTATTATTAATGGATGTTCCTTCTCGAGATGAACTTAGGGCTCGAATATTATGCGCAATGTTAAGAACACTGAAATATAAATAAATATAACTTTTGTTAAGAATGATAGCTAAGATAATGCAGTTTAATATTGTAGGGATTTTGAAAGATGACATGTGCTTTACTAAATGGATTAAGGAAAGAGAACAATCTAGTAATGTATGAAAAGTATCATGAGATAGATCGTTCCTGTTGTAAAGGTGGGGGATAGCGATGACTTGTCAAAACTGTAATATAAGACCGGCAGCTTTACATTATACAAAAGTAATCAACGGAAAAAAGGCGGAAGTTCATCTTTGCGAGCAATGTGCAGAACAAAGTGGCTATACGTCTTTCTTTCAATCACCGCAGTCTAATTTTTCATTCCATGACCTATTAACCGGATTATTGCATAGTGAACCAGCAATGTTTGAAGAAGGGCAAGATGCATTTTCAAATACAAATATATCAAGATGTCCGAATTGTAAGATGACATATGAACAATTTACAAAAGTGGGACGCTTTGGATGTGCTTCTTGTTACGATACATTTAAGGGGCATTTAAAACCATTGTTAAAACGTCTTCACGGTGGGCATACGGATCATTGTGGAAAAATTCCTGAACGTATAGAAGGAAATATCTACTTAAAGAAAGAATTAGATGAACTAAAACTCAATCTGAAACAATATGTACAGAAAGAGGAATTTGAGAAAGCGGCTGAAGTACGAGATAAAATTCGAGGTCTTGTAAATCAGCTTAGTGAGCATAGAGAGGGGGAATAGTTCTATGTCACTGGACAGAATCATGAATGAAGCGATTAGTCCATGGATGAAGGGAGATGGCCCTGATTCTGATATTGTTTTAAGTAGTCGAATTCGTTTGGCTCGTAATTTTAAAAAATATCAATTCTCTACTATGCAAAACGAGGAAGAAGCTAAGCAGATTCATGAGTTATTTAAGAAGAAGTTTATAAAAAAACCTGTTGAACCTTTTGGGGAGTTTGAACTATTAAAAATGAATGAATTAAATCCTCTTCAAAGGAGAGTTTTAGTTGAGAAGCATTTAATTAGTCCAAATCTTGCAGGAACAGAATACGGAGCATGCCTACTATCAGAAAGTGAACATATAAGTATCATGCTTAATGAAGAGGATCATGTTAGGATTCAGTGCCTATTTTCAGGTTTACAGTTATCAGAGGCGCTTCAAAGTGCCAATCAAATAGATAATTGGATCGAGGAGCAGGTTGAATATGCTTTTGATGAATCGCTTGGATATATTACGAGTTGCCCCACTAACGTCGGTACAGGATTAAGGGCTTCGGTAATGATTCATTTGCCGGGACTGGTTTTAACGAAAAGAATTAACCGTATTATACAAGTAATTCAAAAATTAGGGTTAGTAGTAAGAGGAATATACGGTGAAGGTAGCGAAGCGTTAGGTAATATATTTCAAGTGTCAAATCAAATGACACTAGGGAAATCAGAAGAAGATATTATTGCAGATTTAAAGAGTGTCATTCAACAAATCATTCATCAAGAAAAAACGGCTAGAGAATTAATTGTACAAAATTCAAGCATTGAGCTTGAAGATAAAGTATATCGTTCTTACGGAATACTAGCTAACAGTCGTTTAATTCAATCTGCAGAAGCAGCCACTTGCTTATCAGATGTACGGCTTGGTATTGACTTAGGATATATACAAGGTATATCGAGAAATATTTTAACTGAGTTAATGGTTCTTACTCAGCCAGGCATTTTGCAACAATATGCAGGAGGACCTTTAGGACCAGAAGAAAGAGATTATCGAAGAGCAACTTTAATCCGTGAGCGATTACGAATTGAACAAAATTAAGCGCAAGTAGGAGGCGATTTCTATGATGTTTGGAAGATTTACAGAACGAGCACAGAAAGTATTAGCTTTATCTCAAGAGGAAGCAATTCGCATTGGGCATAATAATATTGGAACAGAACATATTTTACTTGGGCTTGTACGCGAAGGTGAAGGAATTGCAGCAAAAGCGTTAATTGCTCTTGGATTAAGTCCAGAGAAAGTTCAAAAAGAGGTAGAAGCATTAATTGGACGTGGAACGGAAGCTTCTCAAACAGTACATTACACACCTCGTGCTAAAAAAGTTATTGAGTTGTCTATGGACGAAGCTCGTAAGCTAGGCCATTCCTACGTTGGAACAGAACATATTTTACTTGGTTTAATCCGTGAAGGTGAAGGTGTAGCAGCACGCGTTTTAAATAATTTAGGTGTAAGCCTAAATAAAGCAAGACAACAAGTGTTACAACTCCTTGGAAGTAATGAAGCTAGTTCAGGTCACCAGGGTGGTTCATCAACAAATGCGAATACACCTACACTTGACAGTCTAGCACGTGATTTAACAGTTGTTGCACGTGAAAATCGTTTAGATCCTGTTATTGGACGTAGTAAAGAAATTCAACGTGTAATTGAAGTGTTAAGCCGTAGAACAAAAAACAATCCAGTATTAATTGGAGAACCTGGTGTAGGTAAGACAGCAATTGCGGAAGGATTAGCACAGCAAATTGTAAATAATGAAGTTCCTGAAACTTTAAGAGATAAGCGTGTTATGACATTAGATATGGGTACAGTTGTTGCTGGAACAAAATATCGTGGTGAATTTGAGGATCGTTTAAAGAAAGTGATGGATGAGATTCGCCAAGCTGGTAACATCATTCTATTTATTGATGAGCTTCATACGTTAATTGGTGCAGGAGGGGCGGAAGGTGCAATTGATGCATCGAATATTTTAAAACCATCTTTAGCACGTGGTGAATTACAATGTATTGGTGCAACAACTTTAGACGAATATCGTAAATATATTGAAAAGGATGCGGCATTAGAAAGACGTTTCCAACCAATTCATGTTGATGAACCAAACTTAGAAGAATCAGTTCAGATTTTAAAAGGTTTACGTGACCGTTATGAGGCGCATCACCGCGTATCAATTACAGATGATGCAATCGATGCGGCTGTAAAACTTTCAGATCGTTACATTACAGACCGTTTTTTACCTGATAAAGCAATCGATTTAATTGATGAGGCTGCATCAAAAGTGCGCTTACGTTCTTATACAACACCGCCAAACTTAAAAGAGCTTGAAGTGAAGCTTGAGGAAATTAGAAAAGAAAAAGATGCAGCTGTACAAAGCCAAGAATTTGAAAAAGCTGCTTCCTTACGTGATATGGAACAACGTTTGCGTGAAAAGTTAGAAGATACAAAGCGTCAGTGGAAAGAGAAACAAGGACAAGAAAACTCAGAAGTAACAGTAGAAGATATTGCAAATGTCGTTTCCACATGGACGCGTATTCCAGTTTCTAAACTTGCACAAACAGAGACAGATAAATTATTAAACTTGGAATCAATTTTACATGATCGTTTAATTGGGCAGGATGAAGCAGTTGTAGCTGTGGCAAAAGCTGTTCGTCGTGCGAGAGCGGGATTAAAAGATCCGAAACGTCCAATTGGCTCATTTATTTTCCTAGGACCTACTGGTGTAGGTAAAACAGAACTAGCAAGGGCATTAGCGGAATCTATGTTCGGTGATGAGGATGCAATGATCCGCATCGATATGTCTGAGTACATGGAAAAGCATTCTACTTCTCGTTTAGTTGGATCTCCTCCAGGATATGTTGGATATGAAGAAGGTGGACAATTAACAGAGAAAGTTCGTCGTAAGCCATATTCAGTTGTCTTATTAGATGAAGTAGAGAAAGCTCATCCTGATGTGTTTAATATTTTACTACAAGTATTAGAAGATGGCCGTTTAACAGATTCTAAAGGACGTACAGTTGATTTCCGTAATACAATTGTTATTATGACGTCTAATGTTGGTGCAGACGCATTAAAACGTAATAAACATCTTGGATTTAACGTACAAGATGAGAGCCGCGATTATTCAGATATGAAAGGTAAAGTAATGGATGAATTGAAAAAAGCATTTCGTCCAGAATTCTTAAACCGTATTGATGAAATTATCGTGTTCCATATGCTTGAGAAAAAACATATTCAAGAAATTGTAACTCTTATGGTGAATCAGTTAGTGAATCGCTTAAAAGAACAAGAGATTGAATTGCATTTAACAGAAGGAGCAATTTCAGCAATTGCTGATAAAGGATTTGATCGAGAGTACGGTGCTCGTCCGCTTCGTAGAGCGATTCAAAAACATGTAGAAGATAGACTATCAGAAGAACTGTTAAAAGGTGCTATTGAGAAAGGACAAAAAGTTATCTTTGATATAGAAGGAGAATCATTTGTCATTCATAGTGCGGAAAAGGTAAAATAAGTATAGACAAACAAAGAGGGCTACGCGATAGCCCTCTTTCTTGTACGAGAAGGATAAACGTTTGTAGATGAAAGTGAAGTGAACTATAAAAAATATGGCTAAAAAGAAAACAAAATTTACATGTCAAGAATGTGGTTATCAGTCGCCAAAATATATGGGGAAATGTCCTGGATGTGGTCAATGGAATACGCTTGTTGAAGAGATGGAACCAGTTGTATCATCAAGACGCCTTAATTATGCCAATGCAATTCAATCAGAAGTAACAAAACCAAGACGCTTAACAGAGGTAGAAACAAAGTCTGAGGCGCGTATTGAAACGAAATTTCAAGAGTTTAACCGTGTACTTGGTGGCGGGATTGTAGATGGATCTTTAGTACTTATTGGTGGAGACCCTGGGATTGGGAAATCAACATTGTTATTACAAATTTCATCGCAATTAGCAGATTCTTTATATGATGTACTATACATATCAGGTGAGGAGTCAGCAAAGCAGATCAAACTTCGTGCAGATCGTTTGCATGTAAAGGGTAGTAATCTATTTGTTGTAGCAGAGACTGATTTACAGAGAATTGCAGCGCACATTGAAGAGATGAATCCAGCTTTTGTTGTTATTGACTCCATCCAGACGATACATTTACCTGAAGTGACGTCAGCCCCAGGGAGTGTAACGCAAGTACGTGAATGTACAGCGGAATTAATGAAACTTGCAAAGACGAAAGGGATTCCTATTTTTATCGTCGGACATGTGACAAAAGAAGGGGCAATTGCAGGACCACGTATGCTAGAACATATGGTTGATGCAGTTCTTTACTTTGAAGGAGATCGTCACCATACATATCGTATTTTGCGAGCTGTGAAGAACCGTTTTGGTTCCACAAATGAAATGGGGATCTTTGAAATGAAGGAACTAGGTCTTGCAGAAGTACTAAATCCTTCTGAAATTTTCCTTGAGGAACGTCCAGTTGGAGTTGCAGGATCCACAGTGGTTGCTTCAATGGAAGGAACAAGACCGGTTTTAGTAGAAATACAAGCATTAATCTCCCCTACTAGTTTTGGAAATCCTCGAAGAATGGCGACGGGAATTGATCATAACCGCGTTTCACTTATTATGGCAGTGCTAGAAAAAAGAACAGGTTTATTGTTGCAAAATCAAGACGCATATTTAAAAGTTGCGGGTGGCTTGAAATTAGATGAACCAGCAATCGATTTAGCTGTCGCCTTAAGTATTGCTTCAAGTTTCAGAGATAAAGCTACTGCACCAGCCGATGCGGTAATAGGAGAAGTAGGCCTAACTGGAGAAATAAGAAGAGTATCAAGAATTGAACAACGTGTACAAGAAGCAGCGAAATTAGGATTTCAACGTGCTATTATTCCTAGAAAAAATTTGGGAGGATGGACAATTCCAGATGGGATTGAGGTAGTAGGTGTTTCTAATTTAGGAGAAGCGCTTCGTTTGACATTAGGAGGCTAGGCTATGGAGGAAAACAAGCAACGTGTCAAAAGTATGATTAATATTCTACAGCTTGTTGCCCCAGGAACACCACTACGCGAAGGGATAGATAACGTACTTCGTGCGCAAACTGGAGGGCTAATTGTTCTTGGGTATAATGAGCAGATTAAAAGTATTGTTGATGGAGGATTTCACATTAATTGTGCATTCTCGCCGGCTAGTTTATATGAATTAGCAAAAATGGATGGGGCACTTATTTTAAATGAAACTGGGAGCAAAATTTTAATTGCAAATGCACAATTAGTTCCAGATCCATCCATTGATTCTATTGAAACAGGTATGCGTCACCGAACGGCAGAGCGTGTAGCAAAGCAGACGGCTAGCCTTGTTGTGGCTATTTCACAAAGACGTAACGTAATTACACTATATCAAGGGAACTTACGTTATACACTAAAAGATATAGGTGTAATTTTAACAAAGGCAAACCAAGCTATTCAAACGTTAGAAAAATATAAAGCTGTATGGAATGATGGGATTACGAATTTGGGCATTCTAGAATTTGAAGAGGTCGTTACAATGTCCGAGGTAGTTCACGTTTTACATAGTGTTGAAATGGTACTGCGTATTAAAAATGAAATAGTGAGCTACATTCATGAGTTAGGAACGGAAGGAAGGTTAATTCGTTTACAACTTACAGAATTACTAGCCGACTTAGAAGCAGAGGCAGCGTTATTAATTAAGGATTATTATCAAGAAAAAACGCAGGATCACCATCAAATTTTGAAAAAGTTACAAGATCTTGCAAATACACAGCTTTTAGAGGATAGCGATTTAGTTAAATTGCTCGGCTATCCAGGGCAAATGAGCTTAGAAGAAAGCGTGACACCGAGGGGATACCGAATCGCAAGCAAAATTTCTCGTGTTCCACCACTTATCATTGAAAATTTAATTAATCGATTTAAAACATTGCAAGGTGTTTGTCGTGCAACTATTAATGAATTGGATGATGTGGAAGGAATTGGGGAAGTTAGGGCGAAGAAAATACGAGAGGGCCTAAAAAGAATTCAAGAGCATCTCTATATGAGTAGACACAATTAAGAATATTACATTGATTCCATAATATAACGACACTAGAACATTTTTGTTATATGATATGGTATATTGGTAAATAAAACTATTTACAAAAAAACACGTCCGCTTTTGCATTCGGCGTTTTGATTAGCAAAACAATGGTTAATAATGAGTAGGAGGTGGTTGGATGTTAAAAAGGATCGTACAGCTCTTCTTTTTAGTGATCGGGGGAGCGTTAGGGATTTTTCTAATCCCAAAAGTTATTAATGTATTGGACGTTGGTGCTGTTCCTTTGCTTGAGGGATCGTACGTTCGTGCAATTATTGGTGCAATTATTTTATTTTTAACAACATTTTGGCTTGTGGATTATATTGTTCAACTTATTAAACATATCGAAGAAGCCCTTGTAAAGGCACCGGTAGCGGATGTTTTATTTGGTACATTAGGGTTGATCTCTGGTCTTATTGTTGCATATTTAATTTTGATACCAATTCGTGAATTCACGATTCCAGTCATTAGTACAGTATTACAAGTGTTCTTTACTCTTTTACTTGGTTATTTAGGATTCCAAGTAGGATTTAAAAAGAGAAATGAATTGCTAGGATTATTTACATTACCCCAGCGTGGAGGTAAGAAGAAAAACAATAGCGAGAACGAAGAGGTAGAGGTAGAAAAATCTACAACTCATTGGAAAATTCTCGATACAAGCGTAATTATTGATGGACGTATTGCGGATATTTGCCAAACGAAGTTTTTAGAAGGAACAATTGTGATTCCACAATTCGTATTAGAAGAGCTTCAGCATATTGCCGATTCTTCTGATGCTTTAAAGCGTAATCGTGGTCGCAGAGGATTAGACATTTTAAATCGTATTCAAAAAGAGCTACCAATTCCGGTGGAAATTTATGAAGGCGATTTTGAGGATATCCAAGAGGTGGATAGCAAGCTTGTAAAGTTAGCTAAAATCACTGGTGGAACTGTTGTAACAAATGATTTCAACTTAAACAAAGTTTCTGAATTACAAGGAGTAACAGTATTAAACATTAACGATTTAGCAAATGCAATTAAACCAGTCGTACTCCCTGGCGAAGAATTAAGTGTTTATGTTGTGAAAGATGGTAAAGAACAAAATCAAGGTGTGGCATATTTAGATGATGGCACGATGATTGTAGTAGAAGACGGTAGAGAATATGTCGGTTCGCAACTTAATGTACTAGTTACAAGTGTGTTGCAAACATCGGCTGGTCGTATGATTTTCGCAAAACGTAAATTATTAGAAAAAGCATTATAAGTAGAGGATTATTAATATGTATACGTTAATTATTCCAGCAGCGGGTCAAGGGAAACGGATGGGTGCTGGCAAAAACAAGTTGTTCTTACTTATAAATGGAGTACCTATCATTGTGCATACATTACGTGCTTTTGAAAAAGATAAAGCATGTAAACGTATTATCATGGCAATTAACGAAGAGGAACGCCCTTATTTTGAGGAGTTAATGCAGAAGTACCCGGTTGAAAAGCAGGTGCAATTTATTCAAGGCGGGGCCGAAAGACAAGATAGTGTGTATAATGCGCTTCAGTATGTGAGTGGTGTTGAATATGTTCTCGTACACGATGGTGCGCGCCCGTTCGTAACGAATAAGATGATGCAAGATGTATTAACTGCAGCAGAGAAATATGGTGCTTCCATTTGTGCGGTGCCAGTGAAGGATACCATTAAGAAAGTAGAACAGGGTGTTGTTGTTGAAACGGTAGAACGTTCTCAGCTTAAAGCGGTTCAAACACCGCAAGGATTTTCTGTTCCTCTTTTATTAGAAGCTCATAGAAGTGCAAAGCAAAGTTGTTTTCTTGGTACAGATGACGCAAGTCTCGTAGAACGTGTAGGGAAGAAAGTAGGCGTAGTAGAGGGGAGTTACTATAATATTAAAGTGACGACTCCAGAGGATTTACTAATTGCTGAAAGTTTCCTTCATGTTCAGAAGAAATAGAAGTGATGTTATTATAGTAAAGAAAAGCTCGGCAGTTGCCGGGCTTTTCTTTATAGAGATAGCAATATAATATAGAATTCATAAAGTAGTTTAGATTGAGGAGGATGTAAAGAATGTTTCGAATTGGACAAGGTTTTGATGTACATGAATTTGCGGAAGGTAGACCGTTAATTATCGGTGGAATTACAATTCCTCATGAAAAAGGATTAATCGGTCACTCGGATGCAGATGTATTGTTACATACGATTGCTGACGCATGTCTAGGAGCAATTGCAGCAGGAGATATTGGAAAACATTTTCCCGATACAGATCCTGCCTTTAAAGATGCGGATTCAGCTGTATTGTTACAAAAGGTTTGGGAATTTGTGCGTGAACAAGGTTATGAGCTAGGGAACCTAGATTGTACAATTATTGCCCAAAAGCCAAAAATGGCACCGCATATTGAAAGCATGCGTAAACGCATTAGTGAACTATTAGAAACGTCTATTGATAATATTAATGTAAAGGCAACAACAACAGAAAAATTAGGATTTACAGGTAGAGAAGAAGGGATTGCTTCTCAAGCGGTTGTTTTATTACAGAAAAAATAGTGGTTTTTAATTCGTAAGATGGATAATCACGTTTTTTTGGTGTACAATTATAGAATGTGTTGACATTAAGATTGGAAGGTGTACCAACTATGGAAAAGCAAGTGAGAGTGCGCTATGCGCCAAGTCCAACAGGACACTTACATATCGGAAATGCGCGTACGGCATTATTTAATTATTTATTTGCTCGTCATCAAGATGGTAAGTTTATTATTCGTATTGAAGATACTGATGTGAAACGTAATGTTGCTGGTGGAGAAGAAAGCCAATTAAAATACTTGAAATGGCTCGGTATGGACTGGGATGAAGGTGTTGATGTTGGTGGTGAATTTGGACCATATCGTCAAACAGAGCGTTTAGATATTTATAAAAAATTATATAAAGATTTATTAGAGCGTGATTTAGCTTACAAATGTTATATGACAGAAGAAGAGCTAGAAGCAGAGCGTGAAGGTCAAATCGCTCGTGGTGAAACACCGCGTTATGCAGGAAACCACCGTGATTTAACTGAGGAGCAAATTAAAGGATTTGAGGCTGAAGGCCGTATTCCAAGTATTCGCTTCCGTGTGCCGGCTGATAGCGACTACACGTTTAAAGATCTCGTAAAAGATGAAGTTGCATTCCATTCAAATGATTTTGGTGATTTCGTTATCGTGAAAAAAGATGGAATTCCAACTTATAACTTTGCGGTAGCGGTAGATGATCACTTAATGGAGATTACACACGTACTTCGTGGTGATGATCATATTTCAAACACGCCAAAACAAATGATGATTTATGAAGCTTTCGGTTGGGATATCCCGAAGTTCGGTCATATGACTTTAATTGTAAACGAAAGCCGTAAAAAGCTAAGTAAGCGTGACGAATCTATTATTCAATTTATTGAGCAATATAAAGAGCTTGGATATCTTCCAGAAGCAATCTTTAACTTTATTGCATTACTAGGTTGGTCACCAGTAGGTGAAGAAGAAGTCTTCTCTCAAGATGAGTTTATCAAAATGTTTGATGCAGCTCGTTTATCAAAATCACCTGCATTATTTGATTCCCAAAAACTAAAATGGATGAACAACCAATATATGAAAAAACAAGATTTAGATACGGTTGTTGAACTAAGCTTACCGCATTTAGTGAAAGCGGGTCGCGTAGGTGAAAACTTAAGCGAACAAGAACAAGCGTGGGTTCGTGATGTAATTGCTTTATATCATGACCAAATGAGCTTTGGAGCTGAAATTGTAGAGCTTTCTGAAATGTTCTTTAAAGATCATGTTGATCATGAAGAAGAGGGACAAGAAGTATTGAAAGGTGAACAAGTACCTGAAGTACTTCGTGCATTTGCCGATCAATTAGAAGCTTTAGAAGCAATGGAGCCAGCGGCAGTTAAGGCGGCAGTTAAAGCAGTTCAAAAAGAAACAGGACATAAAGGTAAAAACCTATTTATGCCAATCCGTGTTGCTACTACTGGACAAACACATGGTCCAGAGCTTCCTAACGCTATTGCTCTTCTTGGAAAAGAAAAAGTTTTAAATCGTATTCAAAAAGTAATTGGTTAACATTTTCTAGGTTTAGCAATATAATAAGTATATCTAAAATCTAATAAGGAAAAGCGACGAGAAGGAGAAGTAGAAAATCAGGCTTTTTACAGAGAGAACCACCCTTAGGCTGGAAGTGGTTTATAAGCGGATTTTTGAAATGCCCCTTCGAGTCTTCTGTTGAACAGCGAAGTATTTCGCGGAACGTCTTAGGGCGCAAAGTAAACAGAAGCGGTGTAAACCGTTATCATGGATGAGTTTGAGGCTTCTTTAGCCTAAACAGAGTGGAACCGCGCTTAAAAGGCGTCTCTGTCTATATGACAGAGGCGTCTTTTTTTTATACCATGTAAATGGTGTGAGTATAAGTTTTATCCCCTTGTATAAAGATTTAGGGGGAAGTGGGGAGTTAGTTCACTCGAAAAAAGCAGCCCATAAAGGGGAGGGAACATCGATGTTTAAGAGGCTTCGGGAAGATATTGAAGTCGTTTTTGAACAGGATCCAGCGGCAAGAAGTTATTTCGAAGTCATTTTAACTTACTCTGGATTACATGCAGTTTGGGCCCATCGAATTGCACATGCTTTTTATAAAAGGGATTTTTTCTTTATGGCACGTTGGATTTCGCAAGTTAGTCGTTTTTTTACTGGCATTGAGATTCATCCAGGAGCAACTATTGGTCGTCGTTTTTTCATTGATCATGGAATGGGGGTTGTAATTGGAGAAACGTGTGAAATTGGCGAAAACGTAACAATTTATCAAGGTGTCACATTAGGTGGTACAGGTAAAGAAAAAGGAAAGAGGCACCCTACAATTCAGGATAATGTATTAATTGCAACAGGTGCTAAAGTACTAGGTTCTATTACTATTGGAGAGAATTCTAAAATTGGAGCAGGATCTGTCGTGTTAAAGGAAGTTCCTGCGCATTCTACAGTTGTAGGTATACCTGGCCGAGTCGTTATTCAAAATGGAGTAAAGATTGGTCAAGAATTAAATCATTCTGATCTTCCGGATCCGATTTTTGATAAATTAAAGGTTATGGAAGTAGAACTTGATAAATTGAGAAAGCAACTCGAAGTAAAGGTAGGAAGGAAGGATAAAAATGACTATTCACATTTATAATACGTTAACGCGTCAAAAAGAAGAGTTTATGCCATTAGAAGAAAATAAGGTAAAGATGTATGTGTGCGGACCTACAGTGTATAACTACATTCACATTGGGAATGCAAGACCACCTATGGTGTTTGATACAGTACGCCGTTACTTAGAATATAAAGGATATGATGTGCAGTATGTATCTAACTTTACTGACGTGGATGATAAATTAATTAAGGCGGCAAACGAATTAGGTGAAGATGTGCCAACAATTGCAGATCGTTTTGTTGAAGCTTACTTTGAAGATGTAACGGCACTAGGTTGCAAACATGCAACGGTTCATCCACGTGTAACGGAAAATATGGATATCATTATTGAATTTATTCAAGAACTTGTGAATAAAGGGTATGCATATGAATCAGAAGGTGATGTGTACTTTAAAACGAAAGAATTCGAAGGTTACGGTAAATTATCACATCAACCGATTGCAGACTTACGTCACGGTGCACGTATTGAAGTAGGAGAAAAGAAACAAGACCCTCTTGATTTTGCTTTATGGAAAGCTGCGAAAGAAGGAGAAATCTTCTGGGAAAGCCCTTGGGGGAAAGGACGCCCAGGGTGGCATATTGAATGCTCAGCAATGGCGCGTAAATATTTAGGGGATACAATTGATATTCATGCTGGTGGTCAAGATTTAGCGTTTCCTCATCATGAAAATGAAATTGCGCAGTCTGAGGCGTTGACAGGAAAAACATTTGCACGTTATTGGATGCATAACGGATATATTAATATTAATAACGAGAAGATGTCTAAGTCGCTTGGAAACTTCATTTTAGTTCACGATATCATTAAACAATATGATCCACAGTTAATCAGGTTCTTTATGCTATCGGTACATTACCGTCACCCAATTAACTTTAGCGAGGATTTATTGCAAAGTACTAATAATGGACTAGAAAGAATTAAAACAGCTTACGGTAACTTAAAGCATCGTATGGAAAGTAGTACGGATTTAACGGACCATAATGAAAAATGGTTAGCTGAAATGGAAAAGTTCCAGGTTGCATTCGAAGAAGCGATGGATGATGATTTCAATACGGCTAATGCGATTACTGAATTATATAACGTAGCAAATCACGCAAATCAATATTTGTTAGAAGAACATACTTCTAAAGTTGTAATTGAAGCGTATGTAAAACAACTTGAAACATTATTTAGTATTTTAGGATTAGAATTAGCGCAAGAAGAGTTGCTTGATGAAGAAATTGAAGCACTAATCCAAAAGCGTATTGAAGCTCGTCAAAATCGTGACTTCGCACTATCTGATCAAATTCGCGATGATTTAAAAGGACGTAATATTATTTTAGAAGATACCGCTCAAGGTACAAGATGGAAAAGAGGATAAGAATGATTGATGCAAAGCAATTAAACAGCTTAGCTTTAGCATATATGGGTGATGCGGTATATGAGCAATATATCCGCTATCACCTCCTTCAAAAGGGGAAAGTTCGCCCTAATCAATTACATCGCTTAGGGACGAGCTTTGTTTCGGCAAAAGCACAGGCGAAAGTTGTTTATCATTTATTAGAAACGGCATTTTTGACAGAAGAGGAAGAGGCGGTATTAAGAAGAGGGCGTAATGCGAATTCGGGTACTGTTCCAAAAAATACAGATGTACAAACATATCGACACAGTACAGCCTTTGAAGCGCTAATCGGTTATCATCACTTGTTGAATAATCGTGAAAGATTGGACGAGATTGTATATAAGGCGATTGACGTTTTGGAAGAAAAGGAAGGGAGCACATCATCATGAGTAGTGAATATATTATCGGACGTAACCCTGTAATTGAAGCTTTAAGAGCGGGGCGAGATATTAATAAAATTTTGGTAGCGGAAGGTGCTGCCAAAGGACAAGTGCAAATTGTACTAGCATTAGCAAAAGAGAATAAGGTTATCTTGCAACACGCACCAAAGAAGAAATTAGATCAATTGGTTGAGGGTAATCATCAAGGTGTAATTGCTCAAGTAGCTGCATATCAATATGCTGAGTTAGAGGATTTGTTTAAATTAGCAGAAAAACGCAATGAAGATCCGTTCTTCTTAATTTTAGATGAAATTGAAGACCCACATAACTTAGGCTCTATTATGCGTACTGCGGATGCAACAGGGGCTCATGGGGTTATTATTCCAAAAAGAAGAGCGGTGGGGCTTACAGCGTCAGTTGCGAAAGCGTCGACTGGGGCAATTGAATATATTCCTGTTGCACGTGTAACAAACTTATCGCGTACAATTGATGAATTAAAAGAACGTGGACTTTGGATTGCTGGTACAGATGCCAAAGGGAAAACAGATTACCGTAATTTAGATGGTAATATGCCAATCGGACTAGTAATTGGTAGTGAAGGAAAAGGTATGAGTCGTATTATTGGTGAAAAGTGTGATTTCCTAATTACTTTACCGATGGTCGGTAAAGTTACATCCTTAAATGCTTCAGTAGCCGCAAGTTTGTTAATGTATGAGGTATATCGTAAACGTCACGAAATTGGTAAATAAAAAATGAACGATATTTTAATCGTTGACGGTTACAACATTATCGGGGCTTGGGGAGACTTGAAGAAACTACGGGATGTAGATTTACAGTCATCAAGAGACGCACTTATTGATAAGATGGCGGATTATCAAGGCTATACAGGCACAAAGGTAATGATTGTCTTTGATGCCTATACAGTCTATGGTATTGAAAAAAAGATGAAACAATCACGGGTGGAAGTAATATTCACGAGAAAAAATCAAACTGCAGATGAAAAGATAGAACAACTTGCGATTGAGCTTAGAAATATAAATACACAAATATACGTTGCAACTTCGGATTATACGGAGCAATGGATTATATTTGCGCAAGGTGCACTTCGAAAATCTGCGCGTGAATTAGAGTTAGAAGTGCAAGCGATGGAACAACAAGTAAGAAGGTGTACAAAAGACACGAAAGAAAAGCAACCCGCCATGCGAAAGATATTTAGTGAAGATATTACAGAAAAATTAGAAAAATTAAGAAGAGGAGAGCGTTGAAGCATTGACGCTCTTTATCTTTTTACTGTATAATATTGCTAAATATATAGCGGTCGGAGGGATCAGGGTGGAAGCAGGCTTCGTAAGTGTAGGCGACGTTACATTTCGTGATTTAGAGGATGAGGCAATCGTTGAGTTAGTTCGAAAAGGTAATACTGACGCTCTAGAATATTTAATTCACAAATATAAGAACTTTGTTCGCGCGAAATCAAGATCTTATTTCTTAGTGGGTGCCGATCGAGAAGATATTGTTCAAGAAGGCATGATTGGATTGTTTAAAGCTATTCGTGATTATAAAGGGGACAAGCTGTCTTCGTTCAAAGCATTTGCTGAACTGTGTATCACTCGACAAATTATTACCGCTATTAAAACAGCAACAAGGCAAAAACATATTCCGTTAAATTCGTATGTGTCTTTAGACAAGCCAATTTACGATGAGGAATCTGATCGAACATTATTAGATGTTATTTCGGAATCGAAAGTAACTGATCCAGAAGAGATGATTATAAGTCAGGAAGAATATACAGACATAGAATCTAAAATATCTGAATTATTAAGCGATTTAGAAAGAAAAGTGCTCTCTTTATACTTAGATGGTCGTTCCTATCAAGAAATTTCAGAACAGTTAAACAGGCACGTGAAATCTATTGATAACGCATTGCAGCGTGTAAAAAGGAAATTAGAAAGATATATGGAGATGAGAGAGAGCACAACTTTAAATTCATAGCAAGTGCCGCAGGTGTAAAATAATTCACCTGTTTTCTTTTTGTTAAGAGAGTGAAAGTCATGACATTGACATTGTCTTTTGTTGTATGATACATTTTTAGGGACAATGTTACAAGGTTGGTGTAACTAATGAGGAAAAAAGTTGTACTCTCATGTGAAGAGTGTAAAAATCGAAACTACTCTACGATGAAAGATACGAGCTCAGTAGAGCGACTTGAGATAAAGAAGTTTTGTAAAACATGCAATAAGCATACAGTTCACAAAGAAACAAAATAAATAATTGAAATAATAAACTGGAGGTCCCGTAGATGCGTTTAACGAACTTTTTCGGCGATGTAGGTCGCGAAATGAAAAAAGTAAGTTGGCCTAAAAAAGATGAATTACTCCGATCAACAACGACTGTTATCGCGACAGTTGTGTTCTTTGCGATTTTCTTCGCAGTGGTTGATATGGGCATTTCTTCTTTAATTCGGTTAATTCTTGGTTAATTCTTGAATAAGAAGCACTTATCCATGATATAATGTTATTTATAAGAACTGTGTAAAAGCCCGGTGAACGGGTTTTTTCATTTGCGCAAAAAAATGTACGTCAGGGAGGGAAGGACGCTCGTCCTAAATGAATGGAAAAAAGTTGGTATGTTGTCCATACTTATTCTGGATATGAAAATAAAGTAAAAGCAAACCTAGAGAAACGTGTAGAATCAATGGGTATGCAAGATAAAATTTTCCGTGTTGTTGTCCCGGAAGAAGTAGAAGTAGAAATGAAAAATGGTAAAGAAAAAATAACGAAAAGAAAAGTGTTCCCAGGTTACGTATTAGTAGAACTAATCATGACTGACGATTCTTGGTATGTTGTTCGTAATACGCCAGGTGTAACAGGCTTTGTCGGTTCTTCTGGTTCAGGATCTAAACCATCGCCTCTATTAGAAGAGGAAGTTGTTACCATCATGAAGCATATGGGAATGGACAATGAAGTGGTTGATTTCGAATTTGAACTTCATGAAACAGTGCGTGTAAATGAGGGGCCATTCGCGGATTATACAGGTGCGATTGAAGAAATTGATGTGGAAAAGAAAAAAGTTAGCGTGCTTGTAGACATGTTCGGTCGCGAGACTCCGGTTGAACTTGATTTCCATCAAATTGAAAAATTATAAAATGAAACTTGAAATGAATTGTAAAAAGTGATAATATCTTTTAAGTCAGTACGTCTTCGGTAACGGAGACGTTTTTTGAAAAAGATTTTATCATTATGATAAAATATGAAGTGGGAGGGCAAATCACTGCCCAATTGACCACATCACGGACTTAAGGAGGTGTGTCTCGTGGCTAAAAAGGTAATTAAAATGGTAAAACTTCAGATTCCTGCAGGTAAAGCTAATCCAGCTCCGCCGGTTGGTCCAGCATTAGGACAAGCAGGTGTTAACATCATGGGCTTCTGTAAAGAGTTTAACGCTCGTACAGCTGATCAAGCTGGTCTTATCATCCCTGTTGAAATTACGGTATTTGAAGACCGTTCATTCACTTTCATTACTAAAACTCCTCCTGCTGCTGTTCTTCTTAAGAAAGTAGCTGGTATTGAGTCTGGTTCTGGTGAACCAAACCGTAATAAAGTGGCAACTGTTAAGCGTGATAAAGTACGCGAAATCGCTGAAACTAAAATGCCTGACCTAAACGCTGCTAGCGTAGAAGCTGCAATGCGTATGGTTGAAGGTACTGCGCGCAGTATGGGCATCGTTATCGAAGACTAATTCGATTTGTTTTTTGTAAAAAAGGTTGCGGGTCTGGAATTCCAATTCGCAACCTTTATTATCGTAAATGATCATCATTTTTAAATAAATGGATGGGCGCACATCCTCGGGGGTTCCCGGAATGAAGGCGTAAACGTGGGAGGTTATTCCGCTAAAACCACATTCAAGGAGGAAACAAACATGGCTAAAAGAGGTAAAAAGTACGTTGAAGCTGCGAAGCTTGTTGATCGTGCATCTGCTTACTCTGCAACAGAAGCAGTAGAATTAGTAAAGAAAACAAATACAGCTAAATTTGATGCAACTGTAGAAGCTGCATTCCGTTTAGGTGTTGACCCTAAGAAAGCTGACCAACAAATTCGTGGTGCAGTTGTTCTTCCACACGGTACTGGTAAAGTACAACGTGTATTAGTATTCGCTAAAGGCGAAAAAGCAAAAGAAGCTGAAGCTGCTGGCGCTGAATTCGTAGGCGATGCTGATTACATCGGTAAAATCCAAAAAGGTTGGTTCGATTTCGATGTAGTAGTAGCAACTCCTGACATGATGGGTGAAGTTGGTAAACTTGGTCGTGTATTAGGACCTAAAGGTTTAATGCCAAACCCTAAAACTGGAACAGTTACTTTCGATGTAACTAAAGCTGTTAACGAAATCAAAGCTGGTAAAGTTGAATACCGCGTTGATAAAGCTGGTAACATCCACGTTCCAATCGGTAAAGTATCTTTCGAAGATGCTAAATTAGTAGAAAACTTCAAAACAATTGCTGACACGCTACAAAAAGCTAAGCCGGCTGCTGCAAAAGGTACTTACATGAAGAACGCAACTGTTGCTTCTACAATGGGACCTGGCGTACGCGTAGACGTTTCTACACTTGCGTAAAAATTGGAAGTTGACTTCATAAAGAAGTTTTAATATAATCATTTATGTTGTGAATTTTAATAGTGTACCGTAGACAGTAGGAGTCGATTCGACTTAATTTCCTACCTAGGTGTTAATATACGAAGCGGAATCTTTTTTCTGTGACTATATGCCTCCATGTCTACAAGTTGGGCATGGAGGTTTTTAGTGCACTTTCGGTACATCTTCTATATAATCTACAGGAGGTGTAATAACATGAGCAAAGTAATCGAAACTAAACAACAAGTTGTAACTGAAATCGCTGAAAAACTTCGCGCGAGTAAATCTACAATTGTTGTTGACTACCGTGGTTTAACAGTTTCTGAAGCAACAGAATTACGTAAAAACTTACGTGAAGCTGGCGTTGAGTTCAAAGTTTACAAAAACTCTTTAACTCGTCGTGCTGCAGAGTCTGCTGAAATGGCTGAGTTAAACGAATTCTTAACAGGACCAAACGCAATCGCGTTCAGTAACGAGGATGTAGTTGCTCCTGCGAAAGTATTAAACGACTTCGCTAAAAATCATGAAGCTTTAGAAATTAAAGCTGGCGTAATCGAAGGTAAACTTGTAACACTTGATGAGGTTAAAGCTATCGCTACTCTTCCATCACGTGAAGGCTTACTTTCTATGCTTCTTAGCGTTCTTCAAGCTCCAATCCGTAACCTTGCACTTGCTACTAAAGCAGTTGCAGATCAAAAGGAAGAGCAAGGCGCTTAATTTTTTAAAAGATAATTACTTGTTATCTATAAAACAATACAAACCTATTTAAGGGAGGATATTTACAATGACTAAAGAACAAATCATTGAAGCAGTTAAATCTATGACTGTATTAGAACTTAACGACTTAGTAAAAGCTATCGAGGAAGAATTCGGCGTAACTGCTGCTGCTCCTGTAGCTGTAGCTGGTGGCGCTGGTGAAGCTGCTGCTGAGCAAACTGAATTTGACGTAGTACTTGCAAGTGCTGGCGCTCAAAAAATCAAAGTTATCAAAGCTGTACGTGAAATCACTGGTCTTGGCTTAAAAGAAGCTAAAGAATTAGTTGACAACACTCCAAAAGCAATCAAAGAAGGCGTTACTAAAGAGGAAGCTGAAGAAATGAAAGCTAAACTTGAAGAAGTTGGCGCTGCTGTAGAAGTTAAGTAATTAACTTTTGGTGCTTTAAAAAAAGCTCGCTCTTATGCGAGCTTTTTTTTTAACTGTAAAGAAAAGAGGTGGCCATATGGCAGACCATTATTTTTCTAACGACCCTTCTAGTAAAAGTGATCGTAAACGATGGGAAGTTACACTTCGTGAATCTCGATTTACTTTTTTATCTGACCATGGGGTGTTCTCGAAAAACGAAGTGGACTTTGGTTCTCGTCTTTTAATTGAAGCGTTTCAAATGCCAGATGTTAAAGGTAATGTGTTAGACGTAGGATGTGGGTACGGTCCAATCGGTTTGTCGTTAGCGAAAGGGTTTCAAAATCGTGAAATTCACATGGTGGATGTGAATGAAAGGGCCTTGGGACTTGCAAAAGAAAATGCCGCTAATAACAGAATTGAAAATATACGTATTTTGCAAAGTAGTGTCTATGAAAATGTAGATGGCAAGTATGCTGTTATTCTATCTAATCCTCCAATTCGTGCTGGTAAAGATATCGTGCATGAGATTTTAGAAAAGGCTGTGGAGTATTTAGTTTCAGGTGGAGAATTGTGGATTGTTATTCAAAAGAAACAAGGTGCGCCATCTGCGATGAAAAAACTAGAAGAAGTATTTTCTGAAGTTGAAGTTGTAGAAAAGAAAAAAGGATATTATATCATAAAATCAAAAAAGCGTTGACGGTTATTTTTGGCTATGTTAACATTATACAATGCCAATATATGATTTTCTGCGTTGAGAAAGATGTATATTTTTGCTTCTCTTGGAAAAGATAGTAAAATCAGCAGATTATGAAACAGAATGATGGTTTTCTTATAGAAGCCATTTTTCTTTTTTGAGCAGGTAGAAAGACTCAACGTATCTATCTTTAAGAGAAAAAAACTACGCTAATAGCAGTAGTTGTATTTATTTGTGATTTTGCACAAATTTTTTTGTGCATTTATAATACTCATGATTTGAGGGGTGAAGCAGTTGACAGGTCAACTAGTTCAATACGGACGCCACCGCCAACGAAGAAGTTATGCCCGTATTAGTGAAGTATTAGAGTTACCAAATCTTATCGAAATTCAAACCTCTTCTTATCAGTGGTTTCTTGATGAGGGTTTGCGAGAAATGTTCCAAGACATTTCTCCGATCGAAGACTTTACGGGAAATCTATCGCTTGAATTTATCGACTACAGCTTGGGTGAACCTAAATACTCTGTAGAAGAATGCAAAGAGCGTGATGTGACGTATGCAGCACCACTTCGTGTAAAAGTGCGTCTAATCAACAAGGAAACTGGTGAAGTAAAAGAACAAGATGTGTTCATGGGAGATTTCCCACTCATGACAGAGACTGGAACATTCGTAATTAACGGTGCAGAACGTGTTATCGTTTCCCAGTTAGTTCGCTCTCCAAGCGTATACTATAGTGGCAAAGTGGATAAAAACGGAAAACGTGGTTTTACTGCTACTGTAATTCCAAACCGCGGAGCTTGGTTAGAGTATGAAACAGATGCTAAGGATGTTGTATATGTGCGTATTGACCGTACGCGTAAACTTCCTGTAACTGTTTTGTTACGCGCATTAGGGTTTGGCTCTGATCAAGAAATCACCGAGCTTTTAGGTGATAACGAATACTTAAGCAATACGTTAGAAAAAGACAACACAGATAGCACAGAGAAAGCATTGCTTGAAATTTATGAGCGTCTACGCCCTGGTGAACCACCAACAGTAGAAAATGCAAAGAGCTTACTTGTGTCTCGTTTCTTTGATCCGAAGCGCTACGATTTAGCAAATGTAGGTCGCTATAAGATCAACAAAAAGCTACACATTAAAAACAGATTGTTTAACCAACGTTTAGCTGAAACACTGGTGGATCCAGAAACTGGTGAAATTTTAGCGGCAGAAGGAACAGTCTTAGATCGTCGTACACTGGATCGCATTCTACCTTACTTAGAGAAAAACATTGGATTCAAAACAGCGAAACCAATGGGTGGAGTGGTAGCAGGCGATGTTGAGCTGCAATCTATTAAGATCTATGCTCCAGAATCAGAAGGCGAACGATCTATAAACGTAATTGGGAATGCAAATATTACTCGTGATATAAAACACATCACACCAGGTGATATTCTTGCTTCTATTAGCTACTTCTTTAACTTGCTATATAAAGTAGGAGATACAGATGATATTGACCACTTAGGAAATCGTCGTCTGCGTTCTGTAGGAGAGTTACTACAAAACCAATTCCGTATCGGTCTTTCTCGTATGGAACGTGTTGTTCGTGAGAGAATGTCGATTCAAGATACAAATGCAATTACACCACAAGCGTTAATTAACATTCGCCCGGTTATTGCATCTATTAAAGAGTTCTTCGGAAGTTCTCAGTTATCTCAGTTCATGGATCAAACAAACCCATTAGCAGAGTTAACTCACAAACGAAGACTATCTGCATTAGGACCCGGTGGTTTAACGCGTGAGCGCGCAGGCTTTGAAGTACGTGACGTTCACTACTCTCACTATGGTCGTATGTGTCCAATTGAAACGCCAGAGGGACCAAACATCGGTTTGATTAACTCATTATCTTCGTTTGCGAAAGTAAATGAGTTTGGTTTCATTGAAACGCCATACCGTCGTGTTGACCCAGAAACTGGTCTTGTAACAGGGCAGGTTGATTATTTAACAGCAGATGAAGAAGATAACTATGTTGTAGCCCAAGCGAATATGAAATTATCTGAAGTAGGGGAATTCCTTGATGAAGATATCGTAGCTCGTTTCCGTGGTGAAAACATTGTCACAAATAAAGAACGCATCGACTACATGGATGTATCTCCAAAACAAGTAGTGTCGGCAGCGACAGCTTGTATTCCGTTCTTAGAAAACGATGACTCTAACCGCGCACTTATGGGAGCGAACATGCAACGTCAGGCGGTTCCGTTAATAAATCCGGAATCTCCGATTGTAGGTACAGGTATGGAGTACGTATCAGCAAAAGACTCAGGTGCTGCAGTAATCTGTAAACAGCCTGGTGTTGTTGAGCGCGTAGAAGCACGTGAAGTTTGGGTACGTCGCTATGTAGACGTTGACGGTCAAACAGTAAAAGGCGACTTAGATCGCTACAAAATGCAAAAATTCATTCGTTCTAACCAAGGAACTTGCTACAACCAACGTCCAATCGTAAGTGTTGGAGACCAAGTTGTAAAAGGTGAAATCCTTGCGGATGGTCCTTCTATGGAACTAGGTGAACTGGCGCTTGGACGTAACGTGCTTGTTGGCTTTATGACATGGGACGGTTATAACTATGAGGATGCGATCATCATGAGTGAGCGCCTTGTAAAAGATGATGTGTACACTTCTATCCATATTGAAGAATATGAATCAGAAGCTCGTGATACGAAGCTTGGACCAGAAGAAATTACACGTGATATCCCGAATGTTGGAGAAGATGCACTTCGTAATCTTGACGAGCGCGGTATTATTCGCGTCGGTGCTGAAGTAAAAGATGGAGATCTACTTGTTGGTAAAGTAACGCCAAAAGGTGTAACAGAATTAACGGCAGAAGAACGTCTATTACATGCAATCTTCGGTGAAAAAGCACGTGAAGTACGTGATACATCACTACGTGTACCACACGGTGGTGGCGGTATTATCTTAGACGTAAAAGTGTTTAACCGTGAAGATGGCGATGAATTGCCACCAGGCGTGAATCAACTTGTACGTGCATATATCGTTCAAAAGCGTAAAATTTCTGAAGGTGACAAAATGGCCGGTCGTCATGGTAACAAAGGTGTTATCTCCCGTATTTTACCGGAAGAAGATATGCCTTACTTACCAGATGGTACGCCAATCGATATCATGTTAAACCCATTAGGGGTACCATCTCGTATGAATATCGGTCAGGTATTAGAGCTTCATCTTGGTATGGCAGCAAGATACCTTGGTATTCACATTGCAACACCGGTATTCGATGGTGCTCGTGAGGAAGATGTATGGGGCACAATTGAAGAAGCTGGTATGGCAAATGACGCGAAAACAATCCTGTATGACGGACGTACTGGTGAGCCATTCGATAACCGTGTATCTGTTGGTGTCATGTATATGATCAAACTTGCGCACATGGTTGACGATAAACTTCATGCTCGTTCTACTGGACCATACTCACTTGTAACGCAGCAACCTCTTGGAGGTAAAGCTCAGTTCGGTGGACAGCGTTTCGGTGAGATGGAGGTTTGGGCACTTGAAGCTTATGGTGCTGCTTATACTCTTCAAGAAATCTTAACAGTGAAGTCTGATGATGTTATTGGACGTGTTAAGACGTATGAAGCAATTGTTAAAGGTGAAAATGTTCCAGAACCAGGCGTTCCTGAATCATTCAAAGTATTGATTAAAGAACTGCAAAGTTTAGGTATGGACGTTAAAATGATGTCTATCAACGATACAGAAATTGAAATGCGTGATACGGAAGATGACGATGATCATCAATCAGCAGATAAATTGAATGTTGAAGTTGAGACAACTAAGGAATAATTGGGATAACCTGTAGACTAAAAGGGAGGTAGGCCCCTTGATAGATGTAAATAACTTTGAATATATGAAGATTGGACTTGCTTCACCTGACAAGATTCGTTCTTGGTCATACGGTGAAGTTAAGAAACCAGAAACAATTAACTATCGTACGTTAAAGCCTGAAAAAGATGGCTTGTTCTGTGAGCGTATTTTCGGACCACAAAAGGACTGGGAATGTCATTGCGGGAAATATAAACGTGTACGTTATAAAGGTGTAGTTTGTGATCGATGTGGCGTTGAAGTAACGCGTGCAAAAGTTCGTCGTGAACGTATGGGTCATATCGAATTAGCTGCTCCTGTATCTCATATTTGGTATTTCAAAGGTATCCCGAGCCGCATGGGACTTGTCTTAGACATGTCCCCTCGCGCGCTTGAAGAAGTAATTTATTTCGCTTCTTATGTTGTAACAGAAAGTGGAGATACACCACTTGATAAGAAGCAATTACTTTCTGAAAAAGAATACCGTGCATATCGTGATCGATATGGCAGTACATTCCATGCTGCTATGGGTGCAGAAGCGATTAAAAAATTACTGCAAGACATCGATTTAGATAAAGAAGTAGACTTCTTAAAAGAAGAATTAAAAACAGCACAAGGACAACGCCGTACTCGTGCTATTAAACGTCTAGAAGTATTAGAAGCATTCCGTAACTCTGGAAATCACCCATCTTGGATGATCTTAGAGGTTCTTCCAGTTATCCCACCAGAACTACGCCCGATGGTACAGTTAGATGGTGGACGTTTTGCTACTTCTGACTTAAACGACTTATATCGTCGTGTAATTAACCGTAACAACCGTTTAAAACGTCTATTGGACTTAGGTGCACCAAGCATTATCGTTCAAAACGAAAAACGTATGTTACAAGAAGCTGTAGACGCATTAATCGATAATGGTCGCCGTGGCCGTCCAGTTACTGGACCAGGTAACCGTCCATTAAAATCACTATCTCACATGCTTAAAGGTAAACAAGGACGTTTCCGTCAAAACTTATTAGGTAAACGTGTTGACTACTCTGGCCGTTCTGTAATCGTCGTAGGACCGAACTTAAAGATGTACCAATGTGGATTGCCGAAAGAAATGGCACTTGAATTGTTTAAGCCTTTCGTTATGAAAGAGTTAGTTGGAAAAGGATTAGCACACAACATTAAGAGTGCTAAACGTAAAATCGAGCGTGTACACCCTGAAGTTTGGGACGTTTTAGAATCTGTGATTAAAGAGCATCCAGTACTTCTAAACCGCGCACCAACACTTCACCGTCTTGGTATCCAGGCGTTTGAACCTACACTAGTAGAAGGTCGTGCAATCCGTCTTCACCCACTTGTATGTACTGCATACAACGCGGACTTTGACGGTGACCAAATGGCGGTTCACGTTCCGTTATCATCAGAGGCACAAGCAGAAGCTCGTATCCTTATGTTAGCGGCACAAAACATCTTGAATCCAAAAGACGGAAAACCAGTTGTTACTCCATCTCAGGATATGGTATTAGGTAACTATTACTTAACACTTGAGCGCGAGGGTGCAATCGGTGAAGGTATGGTCTTCAAAGATGCAAACGAAGCAATACTTGCATACCAAAATGGATATGTACATCTGCACACACGTGTTGCAGTTGCTGCGAGTTCGGTAAATAATGTAACGTTTACTGAAGAGCAAAAGAGTAAGCTTCTATTAACAACAGTTGGTAAATTAATATTTAACGAAATCTTACCAGAGTCGTTCCCTTATATTAATGAACCAACAAACTCAAACCTTGAAAAAGAAACACCAGCGGAATATTTCGTTGAAAAAGGTGCGAACATTAAAGAAATTATTGCTAGTCGCGAAGAAGTGGCACCATTTAGCAAGAAAATCCTTGGTAATATTATTGCGGAAGTATTCAAACGTTTCCAAATTACAGAAACGTCTCGCATGCTTGACCGTATGAAAAACTTAGGATTTAAATACTCTACAAAAGCTGGTATTACAGTTGGGGTATCAGATATTCTTGTATTAGGTGAAAAAGATGAAATTCTCCATGAAGCACAAGCAAAAGTAGATAATGTAATTAAACAATTCCGTCGCGGTTTAATCACGGAAGAAGAACGTTACGATCGTGTTATCTCTATTTGGAGTAATGCAAAAGATGTTATCCAAGGAAAGCTGATGAAATCCTTGAATAAACGCAACCCAATCTTCATGATGAGTGATTCCGGTGCCCGTGGTAACGCATCGAACTTTACTCAGCTTGCTGGTATGCGTGGTCTGATGGCCAATCCATCTGGTCGTATCATTGAGCTTCCGATCAAATCGAGTTTCCGTGAAGGTTTAACAGTACTTGAGTACTTCATCTCTACGCATGGTGCGCGTAAAGGTCTTGCCGATACAGCACTTAAAACTGCCGATTCTGGTTACTTAACACGTCGTCTTGTAGACGTTGCACAAGATGTAATTGTTCGTCAAGATGATTGTGGAACAGATCGCGGTTTACTAATTGGTGCGATTAAAGAGGGTAATGAAGTTATTGAGTCACTATATGATCGTCTTGTTGGACGTTTTGCAAGAAAAACTGTAAAACATCCTGAAACAGGTGAAGTATTAGTTGTTGAAAATCAATTAATTACTGAAGATATTGCTCATATCGTTGAAAAGTCGGGTGTTGAAACTGTAAACATTCGTTCAGCGTTTACGTGTAATACTCGCCATGGTGTATGTAAGAAGTGTTACGGTCGTAACTTAGCAACTGGTACAGACGTAGAAGTAGGAGAAGCGGTAGGTATTATCGCAGCTCAATCTATCGGTGAGCCAGGTACACAGTTAACGATGCGTACGTTCCATACAGGTGGGGTTGCCGGGGATGATATCACACAAGGTTTACCTCGTATCCAAGAGATCTTCGAAGCTCGTAATCCGAAGGGTCAGGCAGTTATCAGTGAAATTGACGGTGTTATCGCAGCGATCAACGATGTTAAAGATCGCCAAGAAGTAGTTGTACAGGGTGAAGTTGAAGCTCGTACGTATGCTATTCCTTACGGTGCTCGTCTGAAAGTAACTCTAGGACAGCCAATTAGCCACGGTAAAGAGTTAACAGAAGGTTCTATTGATCCGAAGGAATTACTAAAAGTAACGGACATTACAGCAGTTCAAGAATACTTATTACGTGAAGTTCAAAAAGTATACCGTATGCAAGGGGTAGAAATTGGTGACAAACACGTAGAAGTAATGGTACGTCAAATGCTACGTAAAGTTCGTGTAAGTGATGCGGGTGAAACAGATGTATTACCAGGAACATTACTAGATATCCATCAGTTTACTGATGCGAATGCGAAGGTGTTACTGAAAGGTAAACAACCAGCAACGGCTAGACCGGTTCTACTTGGTATTACAAAAGCTTCACTTGAGACAGATTCGTTCTTATCTGCGGCGTCATTCCAAGAAACAACTCGTGTTCTAACAGATGCAGCAATTAAGGGTAAACGCGATGAGCTTCTAGGATTGAAAGAGAATGTTATTATCGGTAAGCTTGTTCCTGCTGGAACAGGTATGAATCGTTATCGCAAAGTGGATCTTGTAAAAACAACACAAGATAACATGAATGTAGAAAACGATGAAGTTTATGTGGAACAGTAAAATTTTCCGCCGTAAATTTTGTATAAAAACAGCTGATCCTAGTTGACATTGTATGAGACAAAATGTTACTATAATCAAGGTTGCTCCTGAACGATGCTTTGGAGGATATTTAAATGTCTTATCAAAAAGTGTCAAATGCTGAAAATGTAGTCGTTGGTCATAAACGAACATTGGAAGCAATCAAAAATGGTATAGTTAAAGAAGTTGTTATTGCGGAAGATGCCGATGTGCGGTTAACCCATGTTATCATTCGTACTGCCTTGCAACATAACATACCCATAACCAAAGTTGAATCAGTTCGTAAGCTTGGGAAAGTTTCGGGGATTCAAGTGGGAGCTTCAGCAATAGGAATAATAAGTTAAAACTGTTTTTGTGAGGAGAGAGCATTTGCTCTTCCTTGCAAAAACTTTGTTTTCAACTAATAATGAACCACCTGGATATGTGGTCATACAAACATGCGAAGGGAGGATAATCAAATGCCTACTATTAACCAATTAGTGAGAAATGGTCGTACTGATAAAGTATGGAAGTCTAAATCACCTGCGTTAAACAAAGGTTTTAATTCTTTAAAGAAAAAATCAACTGATATCTCTGCACCTCAAAAACGTGGTGTGTGTACTCGTGTTGGTACAATGACTCCGAAGAAACCTAACTCAGCGTTACGTAAATACGCTCGTGTACGTTTAACAAACGGTATTGAAGTTACAGCTTACATCCCAGGTATCGGTCATAACCTACAAGAGCATAGCGTAGTATTAATTCGCGGTGGTCGAGTAAAGGATTTACCAGGGGTACGTTACCACATCGTTCGTGGTGCGCTTGATACAGCTGGTGTTGACAAACGTATGCAAGGACGTTCTAAATATGGTACTAAGCGACCAAAACCTGCTAAAAAATAATAAACTTATAATGAAAGGAGGAACTCAATATGCCTCGTAAAGGACCTGTTGCGAAACGTGACGTGTTACCAGATCCAATGTACAATTCTAAACTTGTAACACGCCTAATCAACAAAATGATGGTTGACGGTAAAAAAGGTAAATCTCAAACAATTCTTTATAACGCTTTCGATATCGTTCGTGAACGTTCAGATAAAGAACCAATGGAAGTATTCGAGCAAGCTCTTAAGAACATCATGCCTGTTCTTGAAGTACGCGCTCGTCGTGTTGGTGGTGCTAACTACCAAGTTCCAGTTGAGGTTCGTCCAGAACGCCGTACAACTTTAGGTCTTCGCTGGTTAGTAAACTATGCTCGTCTTCGTGGTGAAAAAACTATGGAAGAGCGTCTAGCTTACGAAATCTTAGATGCAGCTAACAACGCTGGTGCATCTGTTAAGAAACGTGAAGACACTCATAAAATGGCAGAAGCTAACAAAGCATTTGCTCATTACCGTTGGTAGGATTCAACGTAAAATAAATGTAAGCATAAACCGCTTTATTTGTCGCTTATGGAAGTGTGGAGAGGGAGAATGCCTCTCCCTTTCGTTGGGCGCTCGTTTTACATAATGAGGGTACTGGACACTGGCATATGTAACAATATAAAGTGGCTTTTTTGCTACTTAAAATAAAATAATCCAATCCATATATGGAAGGAGCAAGACACCAAATGACTAGAGAGTTCTCTTTAGAAAACACTCGTAATATTGGTATCATGGCTCACATCGATGCTGGTAAAACAACAGCAACTGAGCGTATTCTGTATTACACAGGACGTATTCATAAAATCGGTGAAACTCATGAAGGTGCATCTCAGATGGACTGGATGGAGCAAGAGCAAGAACGTGGTATCACAATTACTTCTGCTGCAACTACAGCACAATGGAAAGGTCACCGTGTAAATATCATTGACACTCCAGGACACGTAGATTTCACAGTAGAAGTAGAACGTTCTTTACGCGTGCTTGATGGCGCAGTAGCAGTACTTGATGCACAATCTGGTGTAGAACCACAAACAGAAACTGTTTGGCGTCAGGCTACTACTTATGGTGTACCTCGTATCGTATTCGTTAACAAAATGGATAAGATTGGTGCAGATTTCTTATACTCTGTAGGAACAATCCACGATCGTTTACAAGCAAACGCACATCCAATTCAGTTACCAATCGGTGCTGAAGATGAGTTCAATGGTATCATTGACCTTGTTGAAGAATGTGCTTACATGTACGCTAACGATTTAGGAACAGACATCGAGCGTGTCGAAATTCCTGAAGAGCATAAAGAATTAGCTGAAGAATACCGTGGAAAACTTATTGAAGCGGTAGCTGAGCTTGATGAAGAAATGATGATGAAGTACCTAGAAGGTGAAGAAATCACTGTAGAAGAGCTTAAAGCTGGTATCCGTAAGGCTACAACTTCTGTAGAATTCTTCCCAGTAATCTGTGGTTCTGCATTCAAAAATAAAGGTGTTCAAATTCTGTTAGACGCAGTTATCGACTACCTACCATCTCCATTAGATGTACCTGCTATTAAAGGTACTCTTCCGGATACAGATGAAGCTATCGAGCGTAAGTCTAGCGATGAAGAACCATTCGCAGCTTTAGCATTCAAAATCATGACTGATCCTTATGTTGGTAAGTTAACGTTCTTCCGTGTGTACTCTGGTGTGTTAAACTCTGGATCATACGTGAAAAACTCAACTAAAGGTAAGCGTGAGCGTGTAGGTCGTATCCTACAAATGCACGCTAACAGCCGTGAAGAGATTTCAACAGTTTACGCTGGTGATATCGCTGCTGCTGTAGGTTTAAAAGATACTACTACTGGTGATACTCTTTGTGACGAGAAGAGCCTTGTTATCCTTGAGTCTATGGAATTCCCAGAACCAGTTATCTCTGTAGCTATCGAACCAAAATCTAAAGCTGACCAAGATAAAATGGGTACAGCATTATCTAAGCTTTCTGAAGAAGATCCAACATTCCGTGCTCACACTGACCAAGAAACTGGCCAAACAATCATCGCTGGTATGGGTGAACTTCACCTTGATATCATCGTTGACCGTATGCGCCGTGAATTCAAAGTGGAAGCAAACGTTGGTGCTCCTCAGGTAGCATACCGTGAGACTTTCCGCGCTGCTGCGAAAGTTGAAGGTAAGTTCGCTCGTCAATCTGGTGGTCGTGGACAATTCGGTCACGTTTGGATTGAGTTTGAACCTAATGAAGAAGGTAAAGGTTTTGAATTCCAAAACAAAATCGTCGGCGGTGTAGTTCCACGTGAATACATCCCAGCTGTTGGAGCGGGTCTTGAAGACTCACTTAAAAATGGTGTACTAGCTGGTTATCCACTAGTTGACATCAAAGCTGCGTTAGTTGACGGATCTTACCATGATGTCGATTCATCTGAGATGGCGTTCAAAATCGCTGCATCTATGGCGCTTAAAGCTGCGGTTTCTAAATGTAGCCCAGTAATTCTTGAGCCAATGATGAAAGTTGAAGTTGTAATTCCTGAAGAGTACATGGGTGACATTATGGGCGACGTAACATCTCGTCGTGGACGTGTAGAAGGTATGGAAGCTCGCGGTAACGCTCAAGTTGTTCGCGCTATGGTTCCACTTTCTGAAATGTTCGGTTATGCAACGGCATTACGTTCTAACACTCAAGGACGCGGAACATTCTCAATGACATTTGATCATTATGAAGAAGTACCGAAGTCTGTTTCTGAAGAAATTATTAAAAAAAATAAAGGTGAATAATTGATTTTTATCGATTGTTCAAGTATAACTACTTATGTAAGCTTAGAAAGTGAGACGCAAGTTTCACTTTCTAGTCTAAATATAAAATAACCCATATAAACTAAGGAGGAATTTAGAATGGCTAAAGCTAAATTCGAACGTTCTAAACCCCATGTTAACATCGGTACAATCGGCCACGTTGACCATGGTAAAACTACATTAACTGCTGCGATCACTACAGTTCTTGCAAAAGCTGGTGGTGCTGAAGCACGCGGATACGATCAAATCGACGCTGCTCCAGAAGAAAGAGAGCGCGGAATCACAATCTCAACTGCACACGTTGAGTACGAAACTGAAACTCGTCACTATGCACACGTTGACTGCCCAGGTCATGCTGACTATGTTAAAAACATGATCACTGGTGCTGCTCAAATGGACGGCGGTATCTTAGTAGTATCTGCTGCTGATGGTCCAATGCCTCAAACACGTGAGCACATCCTTCTTTCTCGTCAAGTAGGTGTTCCTTACATCGTTGTATTCTTAAACAAATGCGACATGGTAGATGACGAAGAATTATTAGAATTAGTAGAAATGGAAGTTCGCGACCTATTATCTGAATACGGATTCCCAGGCGACGATATTCCTGTAATTAAAGGTTCTGCTCTTAAAGCTCTTCAAGGAGAAGCTGAGTGGGAAGAAAAAATCATCGAATTAATGACTGAAGTTGATGCTTACATCCCAACTCCAGAACGTGAAACTGACAAACCATTCTTAATGCCTATCGAGGATGTATTCTCTATCACAGGTCGTGGTACAGTTGCAACTGGTCGTGTTGAGCGTGGAATCGTTAAAGTTGGTGACGTAGTAGAAATCATCGGTCTTGCTGAAGAGAATGCTACTACAACTGTAACTGGTGTAGAAATGTTCCGTAAGCTTCTTGACCAAGCTCAAGCTGGAGACAACATCGGTGCTCTACTTCGTGGGGTTGCTCGTGAAGACATCCAACGTGGACAAGTTCTTGCTAAAACTGGCTCTGTAAAAGCACACGCTAAATTCAAAGCTGAGGTTTTCGTATTATCTAAAGAAGAAGGTGGACGTCATACTCCATTCTTCGCTAACTACCGTCCACAGTTCTACTTCCGTACAACTGACGTAACTGGTATCATCCAATTACCAGAAGGTACTGAAATGGTAATGCCTGGTGACAACATCGAAATGACTATCGAACTTATCGCTCCAATCGCTATCGAAGAGGGAACTAAATTCTCTATTCGTGAAGGTGGACGTACAGTAGGTTACGGTGTAGTTGCTACAATCGTTGCTGAGTAGTCTTTAATTAGATTATTAAAAACTCAAGGGATTCTCCCTTGAGTTTTTTTATTGCTTATTACTATAGAAGAAAGAGATGTATTTTCTATTTTTGGATGAGTTTCTTCTATAGTATATAAAACGAAAACAACACCCAAAAACTGTAAGGTGAATAAGAGTAGATGAAAACTTGATATTCTTTAAAGTGCCATGTATAATAGCAAAAGTAGAGAAAAGCAGATGCGAACAAAAAGATGCTTGCATCTAGACGAATAACATTGTATAATAGACAATGTTGGTCTTTGACTGCGATGAAGTGGAAGGTTGCTGACACACCCGGCCGCTTTGCCATGGCATGGTGTGGGGAAATTTCCATGGAGAAGGTCTATTTTAGAAATAGGCGAACAAAGGAGGGAAAATAATGGCAAAAGAAAAAATTCGTATCCGTTTAAAAGCTTATGATCACCGTATTCTTGATCAATCAGCTGAGAAAATTGTAGAAACAGCTAAGCGTTCTGGGGCAACAGTTTCTGGTCCGATCCCATTACCAACTGAGAAGACTATTTACACAATTCTTCGTGCTGTTCATAAGTACAAAGATTCTCGTGAACAATTCGAAATGCGCACACACAAACGTCTAATCGACATCGTGAGTCCTACTCCGCAAACAGTAGATTCATTAATGCGTTTAGATTTACCATCTGGTGTAGATATCGAAATCAAACTATAATTCATATAACTTAAAAATGTAGGAGGTGTAACTCATGACCAAAGGAATCTTAGGAAGAAAGATCGGTATGACTCAAGTATTTGCTGAGAACGGTGAGTTAATCCCAGTAACGGTAATCGCTGCTAATCCAAACGTTGTTCTTCAAAAGAAAACAACTGAAACTGATGGCTACAACGCAATTCAGTTAGGATTTGAAGATAAACGTGAAAAGTTAACTAACAAACCTGAACAAGGCCACACTGCTAAAGCATCTACAACTCCTAAGCGCTTCATTCGCGAAATCCGCGATGCAGACGTGGACGGATTAGAGGTTGGTCAAGAGGTAAAAGTTGAAGTTTTCGCTGCAGGTGAAATCGTTGACGTAACAGGAATTTCTAAAGGTAAAGGTTTCCAAGGTGTTATTAAACGCCACGGACAATCTCGCGGACCTATGTCTCATGGTTCTCGCTATCACCGTCGTCCAGGTTCAATGGGGCCAGTTGCTCCGAACCGTGTATTCAAAGGCAAAAAACTTGCTGGACGTATGGGTGGAGACCAAGTTACTATCCAAAACTTAGAAATCGTTCAAGTTGACACTGAGCGCAACTTATTACTAGTAAAAGGTAACGTTCCAGGTGCTAAGAAATCTCTTGTAGTTGTTCAAGGCGCTGTGAAGGTTAGCAAATAATTCACAATAGGAAGGAGGAATTCCAATGCCAAAAGTTACTGTATATAACCAAACTGGTTCACAGGTTGGTGAAATCGAATTAGCTGAAGCTATTTTCGGTATCGAACCAAATGAAGCTGTACTATTTGAAGCTGTAATGATGCAACGTGCATCTTTACGTCAAGGTACACACAAAGTAAAAACTCGCTCTGAAGTTCGTGGTGGTGGTCGTAAACCATGGCGTCAAAAAGGAACTGGACGTGCTCGTCAAGGTTCTATCCGCTCTCCTCAATGGCGTGGTGGTGGTACGGTATTCGGACCTACACCAAGAAGCTATGCGTACAAACTTCCTAAGAAAGTTCGTCGTTTAGCAATCAAATCTGCATTAGCTACTAAAGTAGTTGAGAACAACATTGTAGTTCTTGAGGACCTAGTGTTAAATGCACCAAAAACAAAAGACATGGTAGCAGTACTTAAAGGATTAACTGTTGAGAAGAAAGCTCTTATCGTAACTGCTGATGCAAACGAATCTGTAGAGTTATCTGCTCGCAATATCCCTGGAGTAACAGTAATCACTGCTGATGGCGTAAACGTGCTAGATGTGCTTCATCATGATAAGCTAATCATGACAAAAGCGGCAGTGGAAAAAGTAGAGGAGGTGCTTGCATAATGAGAGATCCTCGTGATATCATTAAGCGCCCAGTTATCACTGAACGTTCTATGGAAATGATGGCTGAAAAAAAATACACGTTCGACGTGGACGTTAAATCTAATAAAACAGAGGTTAAAGACGCTATAGAAGCGATCTTTGGTGTTAATGTAGACAAAGTAAATATCATGAACTACAAGCCGAAAGCAAAACGTGTTGGTCGTCACGCTGGTTTTACTAGCCGTCGTCGTAAAGCAATCGTTAAGCTAACTGCTGACAGCAAAGAAATCGAAATCTTCCAAGGCGTTTAATTCTTACTAAAGAAGGAGGGAAATTGAGATGGGAATTAAAAAGTATAATCCAACTACTAACGGTCGTCGTAACATGACTACGAATGATTTCGCTGAAATCACGACCGACAGACCAGAAAAGTCTTTACTTGCTCCTTTAAGCAAAAAGGCTGGTCGTAATAACCAAGGTAAAATTACTGTACGTCATCAAGGTGGCGGACATAAGCGTCAATACCGTATCATCGACTTTAAGCGTAACAAAGATGGAATTCCAGGACGCGTTGCTACGATCGAATACGATCCAAACCGCTCTGCGAATATCGCATTAATTAACTACGTTGACGGTGAAAAACGTTACATTCTTGCTCCTAAAACTTTAGAAGTAGGTATGGAAGTTATGTCTGGCCCTGAAGCTGACATTAAAATCGGTAACGCATTACCATTAATCAACATTCCAGTAGGTACTGTTGTTCATAATATCGAGCTTAAGCCTGGTCGTGGAGGACAATTAGTCCGTTCTGCTGGTACATCTGCTCAAGTACTTGGTAAAGAAGGAAAATACGTACTTGTACGTTTAACTTCTGGTGAAGTACGTTTAGTATTATCTGCTTGTCGCGCTTCAATCGGTCAAGTTGGTAACGAACAACACGAACTTATCAAAATCGGTAAAGCAGGTCGCTCTCGCTGGTTAGGTAAGCGCCCAACAGTTCGTGGTTCTGTAATGAACCCGGTTGATCACCCACACGGTGGTGGTGAAGGACGCTCTCCAATCGGACGTAAGTCTCCAATGTCTCCATGGGGTAAACCAACTCTTGGATTCAAGACTCGTAAGAAAAACAAAGCGTCTGATAAATTTATCGTTCGTCGTCGTAAAAAATAATGGGATTGTAGTACGGTTCATTTCAAGAACCGTACGCCAATCACGAAGGGAGGCACCAAAATGGCTCGTAGCTTAAAAAAAGGACCATTTGTCGATGATCACTTAATGAACAAAATGGAAAAATTAGTTGCATCTGAGCAAAAACAAGTTGTTAAAACTTGGTCTCGCCGTTCAACAATCTTCCCTCAGTTCATCGGGCATACAATTGCTGTATATGATGGTCGTAAACACGTACCTGTGTACATCACTGAGGATATGGTTGGCCATAAGTTAGGTGAATTCGCACCAACTCGTACGTATAAAGGTCACCTTGCTGACGATAAGAAAACTAGAAGATAATGAGAGGAGGCACTTCAATGCAAGCTAAAGCAGTAGTGAGAACAGTTCGTATTGCTCCTCGTAAGGTTCGTTTAGTAGTAGACTTAATCCGAGGTAAGCAAGTGGGTGAAGCGATTGCTATCCTTAACCACACACCAAAAACTGCTTCTCCAGTTGTAGAAAAAGTTTTAAAATCTGCAATCGCAAATGCAGAGCACAATTATGAGATGGATATTAACAACCTAGTTGTTGAAAAAGTCTTCGTTGACGAAGGTCCAACGTTGAAACGTTTCCGTCCACGTGCAATGGGTCGTGCAAGCCAAATTAACAAACGCACAAGCCACATCACAGTTGTGGTATCAGAAAAGAAGGAGGGATAATCGATGGGTCAGAAGGTTAATCCAATTGGTCTTCGTGTCGGTATTATCCGCGACTGGGAATCTCGTTGGTTCGCTGAGAAAGATTATGCTACGTTATTACATGAAGACATCAAAATCCGTGAGTACATTACTGTACGCTTAAAAGATTCTGCTGTTGCTAAAGTAGAAATCGAACGTGCAGCAAATCGTGTAAATGTTACAATTCACACTGCAAAACCTGGTATGGTAATTGGTAAAGGTGGTACTGAAGTTGAAGCACTTCGTAAAGCTCTGAACCAATTAACAGGCAAGCGTGTACACATTAACATTTTAGAAGTTAAGAGAGCTGATCTTAACGCTAAATTAGTGGGCGAAAACATCGCTCGTCAATTAGAAAACCGTGTATCATTCCGTCGTGCACAAAAGCAAGTTATTCAACGTGCTATGCGTGCAGGAGCAAAAGGTATTAAAACACAGGTTTCTGGTCGTCTTGGCGGGGCTGATATCGCTCGTGCAGAATCTTACAGTGAAGGAACTGTTCCACTTCATACACTTCGCGCTGATATTGACTATGCAGCAGTTGAAGCTGATACAACATACGGTAAATTAGGCGTAAAAGTATGGATCTACCGTGGAGAAGTCCTTCCTACAAAAAAGAAAGCTTCTGAGGAAGGAGGAAAATAATATGTTAATGCCAAAACGCGTAAAATATCGTAGAGAGCATCGTGGTAAAATGCGTGGTCGTGCAAAAGGTGGAACTGAAATTGCTTTCGGTGAATTCGGTTTACAAGCACAAGCTGCTTCATGGATTACAAACCGTCAAATCGAAGCTGCTCGTCGTGCAATGACTCGTTACATGAAACGTGGCGGTAAAGTATGGATTAAAATTTTCCCTTCTAAACCTTACACTGCAAAACCTCTAGAAGTACGTATGGGTTCCGGTAAAGGGGCACCAGAAGGCTGGGTAGCAGTAGTAAAACCTGGGAAAATTATGTTTGAAATCGCGGGTGTATCTGAAGAGGTAGCACGCGAAGCATTACGTCTTGCAGCTCACAAACTACCTGTGAAATGTAAATTCGTAAAACGTGAAGAAAATGGTGGTGAATCTAATGAAAACTAATGATATTCGTGAATTAACCACTGCCGAAATCGAAACAAAAGTTAAAGCTTTAAAGGAAGAATTGTTCAATCTTCGCTTCCAACTTGCTACAGGACAATTAGAGAATCCAACTCGCATCCGTGAAGTGCGTAAAGCGATTGCTCGTATGAAAACTGTAGTTTGTGAAAGAGAGATCGGAATTAATCGATAAATTGAGGGGAGGTTTGCATAGTGAGCGAACGTAACCAACGCAAAGTTTATACTGGTCGTGTTGTGTCTGATAAAATGGACAAAACGATTACAGTTTTAGTTGAAACTTACAAAACTCATTCCTTGTACGGAAAACGTGTTAAGTATTCTAAAAAGTACAAAGCCCATGATGAGCAAAACCAAGCAAAACTTGGCGATATCGTTAAAATCATGGAAACTCGCCCGCTTTCTGCTACTAAGCGTTTCCGTTTAGTTGAAATCGTTGAAGAAGCGGTTGTTATCTAAATAGACGAATCGGAATTTTTAGTCCGAAGGGAGGTTTCATAACATGATCCAACAAGAATCTCGTTTGAAAGTTGCTGACAACTCTGGTGCACGTGAACTTTTAACAATTAAAGTATTAGGCGGCTCTGGTCGTAAATATGCTAATATTGGTGATATTATCGTTGCTACGGTAAAACAAGCAACACCAGGTGGCGTTGTTAAAAAAGGTGACGTTGTTAAGGCAGTAGTGGTACGTACGAAGAGCGGAGCTCGTCGTCCGGACGGTTCTTATATTAAATTTGATGAAAACGCAGCGGTTATCATCAAAGACGATAAGAGCCCACGTGGTACTCGTATCTTCGGACCAGTAGCTCGTGAATTACGTGATAGCAACTTCATGAAGATCGTTTCTTTAGCTCCAGAAGTTCTATAATTTAAGGTATTGCCTTGCTAAGGAGGTGCAGAATTAAGATGCATGTAAAAAAAGGTGATAAAGTTCAGGTAATCACTGGTAAAGACAAAGGAAAACAAGGCGTTATCCTTGTGGCTTTCCCAAAGCAAAACCGTGTTATCGTTGAGGGTGTTAACATCGTTAAAAAACACTCTAAGCCATCTCAATTAAATCCACAAGGTGGAATTATTACGAAAGAAGCACCTATTCACGTTTCTAATGTTATGGTATTAGATCCGAAAACAGGCGAACCTACTCGCGTAGGCTTCAAAGTAGAAGATGGTAAAAAAGTTCGTATTGCAAAAAAATCTGGTGAATTATTAGATAAATAATTTTCTTAAGAAAGGAGGTCACTTCATTGAATCGCCTTAAAGAGAAGTTCCAAAAGGAAATTACTCCTGCTCTAATGAGCAAGTTTAACTATAAATCTGTGATGGAAGTACCGAAAATCGAAAAGATCGTAATCAACACTGGTGTTGGTGACGCGGTATCTAACTCAAAAGCTTTAGACAATGCAGTAGAAGAATTAACGCAAATCGCAGGTCAAAAACCTGTTGTAACTCGCGCTAAAAAATCAATCGCTGGTTTCCGTCTTCGTGAAGGTATGCCAATCGGTGCGAAAGTAACTTTACGCGGACAACAAATGTATGAGTTCTTCGACAAATTAGTATCAGTTTCTTTACCACGTGTACGTGATTTCCGTGGTGTTTCTAAGAAATCATTCGATGGTCGTGGGAACTACACATTAGGTGTTAAAGAGCAACTAATTTTCCCTGAGATTGATTATGATAAAGTAAGTAAAGTCCGCGGTATGGACATCGTAATCGTTACTACAGCGAAAACTGATGAAGAAGCTCGTGAACTTTTAACACAATTCGGTATGCCATTCCAAAAATAATGGAAGCCAACGCTAAGTAGAGGAGGCGAAAACGTGGCTAAAAAATCTATGATCGCGAAACAAAAGCGTACTCCTAAGTTTAAAGTACAAGAGTATACACGTTGCGAACGCTGCGGTCGTCCGCATTCTGTATACCGCAAATTTAAGCTTTGCCGTATTTGTTTCCGTGAACTTGCATATAAAGGTCAAATTCCTGGTGTTAAAAAAGCTAGTTGGTAAAACCCACAAATGGGAAGGAGGTAAAACACATGGTGATGACAGATCCAATTGCAGACATGCTTACTCGCATCCGTAATGCGAACATGGTACGTCATGAGAAATTAGAGGTTCCTGCTTCTAAAATCAAAAAAGAGATCGCTGAACTTTTAAAACGTGAAGGTTTCATTCGTGATGTAGAATACATTGGGGATAACAAACAAGGTATCCTTCGTATTTTCCTGAAATATGGTGCAAACAATGAACGTGTAATCACTGGATTAAAACGTATCAGTAAACCTGGCTTACGCGTTTACGCAAAAGCTGATGAAGTACCACGTGTACTTAACGGATTAGGTATCGCTCTTGTTTCTACATCTAAGGGAGTAATGACAGACAAAGACGCTCGTCAATTACAAACTGGTGGAGAAGTAGTAGCATACGTTTGGTAATATATATTTAAAACGAACGGAGGTGTGACCACATGTCTCGTATTGGTAAAAAGATTCTTGAAATCCCTGCAGGTGTTACTATTACAGTTGCAGAAGACAATACTGTAACAGTAAAAGGCCCTAAAGGTGAATTAACTCGTACTTTCAAAACTGATATGTCTATCAAAATTGAAGAAAATACACTAACAGTTGAGCGTCCATCTGAACAGAAGGAACACCGTGCATTACACGGTACAACTCGTGCTTTAATCGGAAACATGGTTGAAGGTGTAACTACAGGTTTCGTACGCGGACTTGAATTAGTCGGTGTTGGTTACCGTGCTCAAAAACAAGGAGATAAACTTGTTTTAAGCGTAGGTTATTCTCATCCAGTAGAAATGACTCCAGAAGCAGGACTTGAAGTTGAAGTACCTGTACCAACTAAAATCGTAATTAAAGGTATCGACAAGCAACGTGTTGGCGAATTTGCTGCTAACATCCGTGCTGTACGTGCTCCTGAACCATATAAAGGTAAAGGTATTCGTTACGAAGGCGAAGTTGTTCGTCGTAAAGAAGGTAAAACTGCTAAGTAAACCCGTTAGGTGAAAGAAAGGAGTGACAAGAATGATCACTAAAGCTGCTAAAAATGCGACTCGTAAGAAAAGACATGCACGTGTACGTGCTAAACTTACTGGTACTGCAGAACGTCCACGTTTAAACGTGTACCGTTCTAACCAACATATTTACGCTCAAGTTATTGATGATGTAAATGGTGTAACATTAGTAAGTGCATCTACTCTTGATAAAGACCTTGCTCTTAACGGTACTAGCAATACTGAAGCTGCTACGAAAGTTGGAGAATCAGTTGCTAAGCGTGCTGTAGAGAAAGGCGTTAAAGAAGTAGTATTTGATCGCGGTGGTTACTTATACCATGGCCGTGTTAAAGCTCTAGCTGAAGCTGCTCGTGAGGCTGGATTACAATTTTAATGGTCAAAGGAGGGAAAATTGATGCAACGCATTGACCCAAGTAAATTAGAACTTGAAGAACGTGTAGTTACGATAAATCGTGTCGCGAAAGTTGTTAAGGGTGGTCGTCGTTTCCGCTTTGCTGCACTAGTTGTAGTTGGCGATAAAAACGGTCATGTTGGATTCGGTACTGGTAAAGCACAAGAGGTACCAGACGCAATCCGTAAAGCTATCGAAGACGCTAAGAAAAACCTAATCGCTGTACCATTAGTTGGTACAACAATTCCACACACAATCAACGGTCATTTTGGAGCTGGTGAAGTATTCTTAAAACCTGCTGCTGAGGGTACTGGTGTTATTGCTGGTGGACCTGTTCGTGCGGTACTAGAATTAGCTGGTGTACAAGATATTCTTTCGAAATCTCTTGGTTCTAACACACCAATCAACATGATTCGCGCTACTGTGAACGGATTAAGCGAACTTAAGCGCGCTGAAGATGTTGCAAAATTACGCGGTAAATCTGTAGAAGAGCTACTAGGTTAAGGAGGGAAAACAAATGGCGAAAAAGTTAGAAATTACCCTCACTCGTAGTGTAATTGGTCGTCCACAAGATCAACGTGCGACGGTAGAAGCTTTAGGTCTTAAAAAGTTGAATTCAACTGTAGTTAAGGAAGAAACTCCTGCTATTCTTGGTATGATCAACAAAGTTTCTCACCTTATAACTGTAAAAGAAGCTTAAGGATAACTCATTAATATAAGGAGGTGCCTGGGAATGAAACTTCATGAATTAAAACCTGCAGAAGGTTCTCGTAAAGTACGTAACCGTGTCGGTCGTGGTATCGGTTCTGGTAACGGTAAAACTGCTGGTAGAGGTCATAAAGGACAAAACGCACGTTCTGGCGGCGGTGTTCGTCTTGGCTTCGAAGGTGGTCAAACTCCACTATTCCGTCGTTTACCAAAACGCGGCTTCACAAACATTAACCGTAAAGAGTTTACTATTGTAAACTTATCAACGTTAAATCGTTTTGAAGATGGTACAGAAGTAACACCTGAATTATTGCTGGAAACTGGCGTTATCAGCAAATTAAACGACGGTGTTAAAATTCTTGCAAGCGGAGCAGTAGAGAAAAAATTAACTGTTAAAGCGCACAAGTTCTCTTCAAGTGCTAAAGAAGCAATTGAAGCAGCTGGCGGATCAGTTGAGGTGATCTAATGTTTCGTACAATCTCCAACTTTATGCGCGTTGCTGAGATAAGACGTAAAATATTATTCACTTTAGCGATGTTAGTCGTATTCAGGATTGGCACGTTTATCCCAGTGCCATTTACAAATGGAGACGTACTGAAAGCACAAGATCAATTAAATGCCTTAGGTATCCTAAATACATTTGGCGGTGGCGCCTTGAAAAACTTCTCCATCTTCGCGATGGGAATCATGCCGTATATTACAGCATCCATCATCGTGCAATTATTGCAGATGGATGTTGTTCCTAAATTTTCGGAATGGTCGAAGCAAGGCGAAATGGGCCGTCGTAAACTAACGCAATTCACGCGTTACTTTACAATTGTTCTTGCGTTTATTCAGGGGTTTGGTATGTCAATCGGTTTTAACGGTATGGTAGGTGGGCAATTAATTTTGAATCCAGGTTGGAGCACTTATTTATACATTGCTACGGTACTGACTGCTGGTACTGCATTTTTAATGTGGTTAGGTGAACAGATTACAGCTAAAGGTGTAGGTAATGGTATTTCCATTCTTATCTTTGGCGGTATTGCCGCAGCGATCCCAAGTGTTATATCTCAAGTGTATCAACAACAGTTTCAAAATATCGGAGATCAATTGTTCATGAGTATCGTTAAAGTTGCATTGATTTTACTAGCTGTGCTAGCGGTTATTGTTGGTGTTATTTTCATTCAACAGGCTGTTAGAAAGATCCCAATTCAATACGCGAAGCGTGTAACAGGAGGGAATGGGAATCATGCTGGAGCACAAAACACTCATTTACCACTTAAGGTAAATAGTGCGGGTGTTATTCCAGTCATTTTTGCTGTTTCATTCTTAATTACGCCTCCAACTATTGCACAGTTCTTCCCGAAACATGATGTGTCGCAGTGGATTATTGCAAACTTTAACTATTCTCACCCAGTGGGAATGATCATATATGTTGCGCTCATTGTAGCCTTCACATATTTCTATGCATTTGTTCAGGTTAATCCAGAGCAAATGTCAGAGAATCTAAACAAGCAAGGTGGATATGTTCCAGGTATTCGTCCGGGTAAGAATACAGAACAATATCTAACAAAAATCTTGTATCGTTTGACCTTTGTGGGATCAATTTTCCTAGCAGCGATTGCAATCTTACCAGTTATCTTTACGAAATTGGGAAATCTTCCTCCATCTGCACAGATTGGTGGAACGAGTATGTTAATCGTTGTCGGCGTTGCTTTAGAAACAATGAAGCAGCTAGAAAGCCAATTGGTAAAACGCCATTACAAAGGGTTTATCAAGCAGTGAGTAAGTGGGAAGAACTGTCTTCCCTACATGCTCATGTACTGAGGGGGAACAAGGATGAACTTGATTTTAATGGGGCTTCCTGGTGCTGGTAAAGGTACACAAGCCGAACAGATTATTGCCAAGTATAACATCCCTCACATCTCAACAGGAGATATGTTCCGTGCAGCTATGAAGGCTGAAACTGAACTTGGTTTACAAGCAAAATCTTTTATTGATAAAGGTGCGCTTGTTCCAGATGAAGTTACAATTGGAATTGTTCGTGAACGTTTAAGCCAAGAAGACTGTATTAAAGGCTTCTTATTAGATGGTTTCCCACGAACTGTTGCACAAGCATCAGCTCTTGAAGAGATTATGAAAGATCTTGGCAAAAAAATCGACTATGTTTTAAACATTAATGTGGATTCAGGGTTGTTATTAACACGCCTTACAGGCCGTCGCATTTGTAAAGAATGCGGTGCGACTTACCACTTAGAATTCAATCCGCCAGCAAAAGCTGATGTGTGCGATAAATGTGGTGGCGAATTATATCAACGCTCTGATGACAATGAAGAAACTGTAGCAAATCGTTTAGATGTAAATATTAAGCAAACAAAACCTTTGCTTGATTTCTACGAGGAGCTTGGCTACTTACAAAGCATTAATGGTGAGCAAGATATCAATAAAGTATTTGCTGATATCGATGTTCTCATCGGAGACTTAGCGTAATGATCATCTGCAAAACTCCTCGCGAGATAGAAATCATGCGAGAAGCTGGCAGGATCGTTGCTTTAACTCATCAAGAGTTGAAACAACATATTACTCCAGGAATTACAACGAAAGAGCTCGATCAAATAGCGGAAAAGACGATTCGAAAATATGGTGCTACGCCATCTTTTAAAGGATACAACGGATTTCCGGGGAGCATTTGTGCTTCTGTAAATGAAGAGCTTGTACACGGGATTCCAGGGAAGCGTAAGCTCGAAGAGGGCGATATCATCAGTATCGATATTGGTGCGAAATACAATGGGTACCATGGTGATTCTGCATGGACGTATCCAGTTGGAAACATTTCTGAATCTGTTCAAAAGCTACTTGATGTCACAGAAAAATCGTTGTATCTTGGTCTAGAACAAGTAAAACCAGGCGAAAGATTATCAAATATCTCGCATGCGGTTCAAACACATGCTGAAGAGAATGGGTTCTCGATCGTTAGGGAGTATGTTGGTCACGGAATCGGGCAAGACTTACATGAGGACCCTCAAATCCCGCACTATGGTCCACCAAATAGAGGCCCTAGATTAAAGCCGGGAATGGTCATCTGTGTTGAGCCGATGGTGAATCAAGGAAGACGATATGTAAAAACACTATCTGATGACTGGACAGTGGTAACGGTAGATGGTAAATGGTGTGCCCATTTTGAGCACACGATTGCTCTTACAGAAGCAGGATACGAAATCCTTACCACTTTATAAGTAGCTGGCTCTCCGGGATTTCAGAGCAGTGTAAAATGTTACTGATTTGAAGAAGGGAGAACTATTGAATGGCTAAAGATGATGTAATTGAAGTCGAAGGTACCGTTCTTGAAACGTTGCCAAATGCTATGTTCAAAGTAGAATTAGAGAATGGGCATGTCGTATTGGCTCACGTTTCTGGTAAAATCCGTATGAATTTCATTCGTATTTTACCAGGAGACAAAGTTACGGTAGAATTATCTCCGTACGATTTAAATCGTGGTCGTATTACGTACCGTTTTAAATAATATAGCACTCCGTAATCTTTAAGGAGGTTCGAGACATGAAAGTAAGACCGTCAGTTAAACCAATCTGCGAAAAATGTAAAGTTATTCGTAGACGTGGAAAAGTAATGGTTATTTGTGAAAACCCTAAACATAAACAAAAACAAGGTTAATCAGAAGGAGGTGCATTCAAAATGGCACGTATCGCAGGTGTAGATATTCCTCGTGACAAGCGCGTTGTTATTTCTTTAACTTACGTATTCGGCATTGGTCGCACAACTGCTGAAAAAATTCTTACAGAAGCTGGTATTTCTTCGGAAACACGAGTTCGTGATTTATCGGAAGATGAATTAGGACGTATCCGTGATATCATCGATCGTATTAAAGTTGAGGGAGACCTTCGTCGTGAAGTATCTCTTAACATTAAACGTCTAATGGAGATCGGTTCTTACCGTGGTCTTCGTCACCGTCGTGGTTTACCAGTTCGTGGTCAAAACTCTAAAAACAATGCTCGTACACGTAAAGGTCCACGTCGTACAGTAGCAAATAAAAAGAAATAATAAGTAAAGGAGGTTGAACTAACAATGGCACGTAAAACAAACACTCGTAAAAAACGTGTGAAAAAGAATATTGAAGCTGGTATAGCTCATATTCGTTCTACTTTCAACAACACAATCGTAACACTTACAGATACTCATGGTAACGCACTTTCTTGGTCTAGTGCTGGTGCACTTGGTTTCCGTGGATCTCGTAAATCTACTCCATTCGCTGCGCAAATGGCTGCTGAAGCTGCTTCTAAAGTTGCAATGGAGCATGGTTTAAAAACTTTAGAGGTTACTGTTAAAGGTCCTGGTGCTGGTCGTGAAGCTGCAATTCGTGCTCTTCAAGCGGCAGGTCTAGAAGTAACAGCAATTAGAGATGTTACTCCAGTTCCTCATAATGGATGTCGTCCACCAAAACGTCGTCGTGTGTAATTTTTCTGTATAGAATTTTCCCTTTTGTCTATAATGGATATGATGCATTATCGAGAAATTTCGTACAGAAACATCGCTTGTTGTGCACAATCGGGAACTGCCTAAGGGGGACTTTCGGTTAAACAGAGGTTCTTCCTTTGTTTAACCGGGGTTTCGACGTTTTGAAGGAGGGTTTAGTTAATGATTGAAATCGAAAAACCGAAAATCGAAACGGTTGAACTTAACGAAGATGCTAAGTATGGCAAATTCGTGATTGAACCGCTTGAGCGTGGATATGGTACTACTTTGGGTAACTCCTTACGTCGTATTCTTTTATCCTCACTCCCTGGTGCCGCTGTAACTGCTATCCAAATCGATGGCGTTTTACACGAATTTTCAACAGTTGAGGGCGTAGTAGAAGACGTTACGACGATGATCTTAAACTTGAAAAAGTTAGCTCTTAAAATCTACTCTGAAGAAGAGAAGACGTTGGAAATCGATGTACAGGGCGAAGGTATTGTCACAGCTGCTGATATTACTCACGATAGTGATGTTGAAATCTTAAATCCAGATTTACACATTGCGACGTTAGCAAAAAATGCGCATTTCCGCATGCGTTTAACTGCAAAGCGTGGCCGTGGGTATACGCCAGCTGATGCAAATAAAAGCGAAGATCAACCAATAGGAGTAATTCCTATTGATTCTATTTATACTCCAGTATCACGTGTGACTTACCAAGTGGAAAAGACACGTGTCGGACAAGTGGCTAATTATGATAAGCTTACGCTTGATGTATGGACGGATGGAAGCATCGGGCCAAAAGAAGCTATCTCTTTAGGTGCCAAAATCTTAACTGAGCATTTAAATATCTTTGTTGGTTTAACTGACGAAGCACAAAATGCTGAGATTATGGTCGAGAAGGAAGAAGATCAAAAAGAAAAAGTTCTTGAGATGACTATCGAAGAACTAGATCTTTCTGTTCGTTCTTATAATTGCCTAAAACGTGCAGGAATTAATACTGTACAAGAGCTTGCGAACAAAACAGAAGAAGATATGATGAAAGTTCGTAACTTAGGACGTAAATCCTTAGAAGAAGTTAAACATAAACTTGAGGAATTAGGTTTAGGTTTACGTAAAGACGACTGAGGATTTAAACCCATCAACAAAGGAGGGAACTACGAATGGCATACAGAAAATTAGGCCGTACAAGTGCGCAACGTAAAGCTATGTTACGTGATTTAGCTACTGATTTAATTATCAACGAGCGCATCCAAACGACAGAAACTCGTGCAAAAGAACTTCGTTCTGTAGTGGAAAAAATGATCACTTTAGGTAAACGCGGAGATCTTCATGCTCGTCGTCAAGCAGCAGCTTTCATCCGTAATGAGGTTGCTAACGCTGAGACTGGTCAAGATGCACTTCAAAAATTATTCGCTGATGTAGCTCCACGCTATGCTGAGCGCCAAGGCGGATACACTCGTATTGCAAAAATTGGTCCACGTCGCGGAGACGCAGCACCAATGGTAATTATCGAGTTAGTATAATGATGATTAAAAGGGCAGGACAGTTCTTTTCAAGTAACTGGTCATGGCCCTTTTTTTTTAAGTATAAAAATAGGCTAACTTGACGAAAGAAAGGGTGCCTTGTATTGAAAAAAGAGAAACTTCGGACAGAAAATATATCATTTCAATATCCTGGGGCAGCCTCTTATGCATTAAAAGATGTTTCGTTTTCCTTATATGAAGGAGAATGGGTATCTGTTATTGGACAAAATGGTTCAGGGAAGTCTACACTTGCAAAATTATTGAATGGCTTATTTTTACCGGAATCAGGGAAAATTACTTTAAATGATACAATGATTTTATCAGAGGAAACAGTATGGGATGTTCGAAAGCAAATTGGCATGGTATTTCAAAATCCAGATAATCAATTTGTTGGAACGACAGTACAAGATGACGTTGTATTCGGCCTAGAGAACATCGGAATGCCAAGGGAGCAGATGATAGAAAGACTAGAACAAGCTCTGCAACTTGTCCGTATGGAAGATTTTTTAAATGAAGAACCCCATTCGTTATCTGGTGGACAAAAGCAGCGAGTCGCAATAGCAGGTGTTCTAGCACTTCAACCATCTATTTTAATACTAGATGAAGCAACTTCAATGTTAGACCCTCAGGGGAGACGTGAAGTAGTAGAAACGGTCAGACAACTTGTTGATCAAAAGGGTATTACGGTATTATCGATTACGCACGATTTAGAAGAAGCGGCACAGTCAGACCGTATTATTATTTTGAACAAGGGAGAAATATTAGAGGAAGGTACTCCAGAGCAAATTTTCAAATCCTCTCATATGCTCCAAGAGATTGGATTAGATGTACCTTTTTCGGTGAAAATAGCAGAATTATTAAAAAGAAATGAAATTCACTTGCAAAATACGCATCTTACAATGGAAAGCTTGGTGAACGAACTTTGGAGATTACATTCCAAAAAGTAGAACATCGTTATCAATATAAAACTCCATTTGAAAGACGCGCACTTTATGATGTAGGCGTGTCGTTTCCAAGTGGGGGCTATTATGCCATTATCGGTCATACTGGTTCAGGTAAGTCGACGATGATTCAACATTTAAATGGTTTATTGCAGCCGACAAATGGTACGGTTCAAATTGGTGAACATTTAATTTCAGCAGGGAAGAAAGAGAAAAAGCTTAAGCCGCTACGAAAAAAAGTAGGGGTTGTCTTTCAGTTTCCAGAACATCAACTATTTGAAGAAACAGTTGAAAAGGACATTTGTTTTGGACCGACTAATTTTGGTGTATCTGAAGAAGAGGCAAAACAAAAGGCGAAAGATGCAATCCAGCTTGTTGGATTGGACATAGAGTTATTAGCACGTTCTCCGTTTGAATTAAGCGGTGGGCAAATGAGGCGTGTTGCAATAGCAGGCGTACTTGCGATGGAACCCGAAGTGCTTGTATTAGATGAACCTACAGCAGGGCTTGATCCAAAAGGACAGCACGAGCTCATGGAGATGTTTTACAATTTGCATAAGGAACAGGGGCTTACAGTCATTCTTGTTACCCATAATATGGAGGATGCCGCTAAGTATGCAGATCAAATAGTGGTCATGCATAAAGGAACGGTCTTTTTGCAAGGAAGAGCAGAGGAAGTATTTTCATATGCTGATGAATTAGAACAAATCGGTGTGGATCTTCCAATGTCTTTAAAGTATAAACGTGCAATTGAAGAGAAGTTTGGTATTTCAATTTCGAAGGCTACCTTATCTTTAGAGGATCTTACTCATGAAGTTGTACAGGTGTTACGAAAAGGTGGTCATGAATCATGCAGCAGTTGATTATTGGGAGATATATTCCAGGTCAGTCACTCATTCATCAACTTGATCCTCGTACGAAGCTGTTGATTGTCTTTTTATATGTATTTGTTGTTTTCTTAGCAAATAATGCGATTTCATATGGATTTTTATTTTTATATGCACTCATTGCTTTATTTTTTGCAAAAGTGCCGATTCGTTATGTACTTTCGGGCTTAAAACCAATTCTGTGGATTTTTCTTTTTACATTTTTCCTGCATATTTTTACAAATAAAGAAGGGGAAGTACTATTCCAGCTTGGTTGGTTTTCGATACATGAAAAAGGATTAGAGCAAGGAATATACATTTCTATACGATTCTTCGTTATTATTTTAATGACGACATTATTAACGTTAACGACGACACCTATTGAAATTACAGATGGGTTGGAGACGTTATTAAAGCCGTTCAAGCGTATAAAAGTTCCTGTTCATGAAATCGCATTAATGATGTCAATTTCACTACGTTTTATCCCGACATTAATGGATGAAACGAGTAAAATTATGAAAGCACAAGCGTCACGTGGCATTGATTTCGCCGGGGGACCGATAAAAGATAGGATGAAAGCTATTATCTCACTACTCGTTCCATTATTTATCAGTGCTTTTAAGCGTGCAGAGGACTTAGCGATTGCGATGGAATCTCGTGGATATAAAAGTGGCGAAGGACGTACTAAATTTAGGCAACTACGCTGGAAAATAAGTGATACAGTAACAATTGTAAGCTTACTTTGTTTAGCTTGTATTTTGGCATGGGTGCGGTCGTAATGGAGAATAGAGAAATGGAAAGAATAAAATGTACAGTTGCATATGATGGCATTCATTTTTGTGGTTACCAAATTCAACCACAGCATCGGACTGTTCAACAAGAAATAGAGAAAGCATTGCGGAAGTTGCATAAAGGAGAACTTGTTCGTGTGCAGGCATCAGGCAGAACGGATTCTACCGTTCACGCCAAAGGACAAGTGATACACTTTGATACACCTTTGTCTCTTGAAGAGTGGCAATGGAGTAATGCTTTAAATACAATGTTGCCGGATGATATTATTATCAGGCAGGTAGAGAAGAAAACAGAAGAATTTCATGCACGTTACGGTGTCGAGAAAAAAGAATATCGCTATCGTGTATTATTATCAAAGACTGCGGATGTATTCCGTAGAAATTATGTATATCAATATCCATATCCACTCGAAATAAACTCTATAAGAAAAGCGATTCCTTATTTTATTGGAACGCATGACTTTACTTCTTTTTGTTCGGCAAAAACTGACAAAAAAGATAAAGTACGAACAATTTATGAAATCGAATTAATTGAGCAAGACGATGAATTAATTTTTCGCTTTGTAGGTAATGGATTTTTATATAATATGGTCAGAATTATTGTTGGTACGTTACTTAGCGTAGGTCAAGGAAAGCTTGATCCGGATAGTATTCCAGAGATTTTAGCGAAACAAAATCGCCAGTTTGCTGGAAAGATGGCTCCAGGTCATGGACTTTACTTATGGCGGGTAAACTATAACAACTAATCCTGGTGTAACATTTGCTTGACATTAGAAACTCAAAAGTATATCATAACATATGGTATTGTTTCTAAAACCACGATTAGCCCCGGAAGGAAATCGTGTTTAAGATAAACAATAGATTTTTTCTATGGAAAAGATAACGAGGAGGGAAACACATGCGTACGACTTTTATGGCAAAAGCTAACGAAGTTGAGCGTAAATGGTATGTGGTTGATGCTGAAGGTCAAACTTTAGGTCGCCTATCTACTGAAGTAGCATCCATTTTACGTGGTAAACACAAACCAACATTTACACCACACGTTGACACGGGTGATCATGTAATTATTATTAACGCTGAGAAAATTCATTTAACAGGTAATAAATTAAACGATAAAATTTACTACCGTCACACTAACCACCCAGGTGGACTTAAGCAAAGAACAGCTCTAGAAATGCGTACAAACTACCCTGTACAAATGTTAGAGCTTGCAATTAAAGGCATGCTTCCAAAAGGACGTTTAGGACGTCAAGTGTCTAAGAAATTAAACGTGTATGCTGGAGCAGAGCATCCACACCAAGCACAACAACCAGAAGTTTACGAACTTCGCGGATAATTAATTAAAGGAGGGCTTACTTTGGCACAGGTTCAATACTATGGCACTGGACGTCGTAAGAGTTCAGTAGCGCGCGTACGCCTAGTTCCAGGCGAAGGACGCGTTATTATTAACGGTCGTGATTTTGAAAACTATATCCCATTTGCTGCATTACGTGAAGTAGTGAAACAACCTCTAGTTGCAACAGAAACTTTAGGTAACTACAATGTACTTGTAAACGTAAATGGTGGTGGATACACTGGTCAAGCTGGTGCTATTCGTCACGGTATTTCTCGCGCTTTATTAAAAGCTGATCCAGAATACCGTCTAACATTAAAACGTGCGGGTCTATTAACTCGTGACGCACGTATGAAAGAGCGTAAAAAATACGGTCTTAAAGGCGCACGTCGTGCACCTCAGTTCTCAAAACGTTAATTTTTGCGAACTACAAACCCCAACCATTTTGGTTGGGGTTTTTTTATGTTTAATTCTTCTTTTGTAATTTTTTTAGCTTGGAATATTTTAGTGCTACCGTCCTACGTATGCTTCTTCTTTAGAAGTTTAGACTAATACGTATTAGGGAGGTTTATAAGTACTATGAATGTCATTGTCAGCTTACAAGAAAAACAAAAAGAAAAGCAGTTAAAATACGAGCGGAAGATGCTGCGAGAATTATCATTAAAAACATTGCGTTTAAATATTCGTGATGCCTTTCAGATGCAAGAACTTCATCGTCAGTATGAAGATTATTGCATTGAACTAGGGATAGAATCTTATTTATTAGGAGCGAGATACAGTAAATTTGGTTATCATGGCGAATCATTCTTTGATGTGAAATATAGGGCTTTAGAAGAAGAACAACAATTAACTGAAACGTTATTTCAATTTTTAACGAGTATGACTATACGTGAAATTAAGTTGCAAGACGAGGAATTGCTTTTTGAATCTTGCCAGCAGTTTATCGGCTTGTGGTGGCAGGAAGGCTATGAAAAAGGCGAAAGAAGATATCGATTAAAGCTACACTAAGACAAGCATAAACTTTCCTCTTGTCCCATATAAGTAATTAGAGGGACTAGCTGGAGGAGGAAAGGTATGAAGAGAATTCGAATTATCTCTTTTGCGCTCGCTGCGGTTGTTTTGTTTTTTTTAGTTAAACAAGAATTTCAAATTACAAAATCGTGGCGAGCTTGGAATTTACCCTTATCAGGGAAAGTGATTGTACTAGATGCTGGGCATGGTGGGCCAGACGGAGGGGCTGTTGGTGGAAAGGATATTGTAGAAAAAGACATTACACTTGAGATTACAAAAAAGGTACAAGATTATTTACAAGAACAAGGTGCTTTAGTTATTTTAACGCGTGAAGGAGATTATGATTTAGCTAATAAAGATACAAAGTCATATAGTAGACGTAAAGCAGAGGATTTAAAAAAGCGTGTTGAGATCATTAATAAGCCTGATGTAGACTTTTTTGCGAGTATTCATTTAAATGCCCTAACTAGTAGTGGATCTAAAGGCGCACAAACGTTCTACTATCGTTCTTCGATTGAAAATGAACGGGCTGCGAAATTTATACAAGCTGAATTGAGAACAAGCTTAGAAAATACGAATCGTTCTGCTAAAACAATTCCTCACGTGTATTTATTGAAGTATGCCAAAACACCAGGTGCTTTAATTGAGGCTGGCTTTTTATCGAATGTGAATGAAAGATATATGTTAAATTCGGAGAAATACCAACAAAAAGTAGCTGCTGCAATATATCGTGGTATATTACGTTATTTTACGGAAAAAGGAAATCCTCCAGAATAAGGAGGATTTTTTCGAGTTTCTCTCGTTAACGAAGTTTTCCGAAAATATGTTATACTGGAAATGTAAACGCATTTATTTTAAAAATAAAGAGAGATAAATTTAATTAACAATACGTTATTTTTCATACAGGGGGCTGGGCTAATTATGGTAACAAAAGAGCAGGTAGTGGAAGCATTGGAAGGGATTGTAGATCCGTTTATACATAAAACGTTAAAAGAAACAAATGCAATTAAAGAGGTGACAGTCAAGCCTGAGAAGGAACATGTAAGTGTTAAAATTGCAATTGTAAAGACGGGTACAGCGGAACAAATGCAGTTGCAGTCTGGGATTGTAAAGTTAGTAAAAGAACTTGGAGCAACAACAGTGGGACTTCGTTTTGCAGAATTTACAGAAGAGGAATTAGCTCAGTTTGCACCACCGCAAGAGGAAGAGAAAAGTGAATCCTTATTATCACCGAACTCAAATACAACATTTTTAGCAGTGGCAAGTGGAAAAGGTGGAGTAGGGAAATCAACTGTTTCTGTTAACCTTGCAATTGCTTTAGCTCGTTTAGGCAAAAAGGTTGGTATCATCGACGCGGATATTTACGGTTTTAGTGTACCGGATATGATGGGTATAGAAAAACGTCCAATCGTAAGAGGTGATAAGATAATACCAGTGGAGCGTCTAGGCGTGAAAGTAATCTCAATGGGATTCTTTGTAGAAGATAACGCACCTGTTATTTGGAGAGGACCGATGCTTGGGAAAATGTTAAATCACTTTTTCACAGAAGTAGAGTGGGGTGATTTAGATTACTTAGTATTGGACCTACCACCAGGTACGGGTGATGTTGCTTTAGATGTACATTCGATGTTGCCAGCTTGTAAAGAGATTATTGTAACAACGCCGCATCCAACAGCGGCATTTGTAGCAGCGCGCGCTGGAGCCATGGCTTTACGTACAGAACATAGTATTCTTGGTGTTGTTGAAAATATGGCGTATTTTGAAAGTAAAGCAACTGGTGAAAAAGAGTATGTGTTTGGAAGAGGTGGAGGAGATAAATTGGCTACGGAACTCCAAACGGATGTACTTGGCCGAATTCCACTTCAACAACCTGATTGGAATAAAGAGGACTTTGCGCCGTCAGTATATGAAGATACACATACAACGGGTCTCATTTATCGTACGATAGCTGAGACAGTTATTGATAAAACAGCTGTTACACAAAAGTAAAGTAGTAATGAGTGGACAATATATACATTGTCCACTCATTGCTATAATTTTTATTGTTGTTCTTTGTTCCCATCTTGAGAACCGCCTTCACCACCTGCGCCTTTCTTATCAGACCCACCTTTTTCGGCTTTTTGTACACCTTTACTAATGATGTCAATCATCTTAGCTTGGAAGAGAGGGCTTTCGGCAGTTTCAGTTAGTACTTGCTGTAAATATTGACGATATTCTTTACTCTTCATTGTTTGTAACATAATTTTCTCTACTTCAGGATTTTTCATAATCTCTATAACACCTGATTGGTATTCAGGATCTTTTAGTAAAGTTTTCATTAAGTTTGTTTGTTCTTTTCCCATACTTTTAGCAAATTTCGATGAGAACTCAGGGTCTTTAAAGAGCTTTTCCCAGAATTGTTGCCCTTTTTCAGATACCAGTGCATCTTCAATCGTTTTCTTTACTACTGTTTCATCTAGTATGAGTGCTTGTTTCATTTTTTCATCAGTTAATACATCTTGGATCGCTTTTTTTCCTTGATCGGTTTTTAAAATATCAACAATCATTTTTTTTGTTTGATCATAATCAAGTTCGGATTTTGCTTCTTTTTCTTGTGCACATGCCGCTAGTGCTATAAATAGAAAAGAAGAAATCAAAACGAGCAGCATCCGTTTCATAAGTTGGAGCTCCTTTCAGCAAAGTTCTCTTTTTTTAATATAAATCTCTTTAAGGAATTTATACATTAACATGGCTAGCTTTTTGAAATTGTCATTGTTACAATTTAATTAGAAATATAAGAATAATGGGGGATGTGTTGTGAATAGCCGCAAGTGGGTACGACTATTTTTTACGACGTTGTTTCTTGGTGGGATTAGCACAGTCTTTATTGGTTTTGTTTTAGAGTGGGACAAGTACGCTAAATTTTTTCGAAATTTCGACGGAAAAGAGATTTTAGCAATTTCCTTTTGGTTGATGGGTGTAGGATTTATTTTTAGTGTTATAAGTCAAATGGGGTTCTTTGCGTATTTAACGATCCATCGTTTTGGATTAGGTATGTTTCGGTCATCTTCTTTATGGAATACAGTGCAACTGTTCTTTATTGCGTTCGTATTGTTTGATTTCGTTTATTTAAGGTCAGTACTTGTTGCAAATGGGGAAGTTTCATTAGGGAATAACATACTTGTTGCTGGGATGTTATTTGTGTTTGGGGCAATTGTCGCTTATATAAAGAGTAAAGAAACGAATAAAAAAGCATTCGTTCCCGCTCTGTTCTTTATGGTTGTTGTAACAATTCTTGAATGGGTACCAGCGCTCCGGATTAATGATACAGATTGGTTATATTTAATGGTGATACCACTTTTATTATGTAATTCATATCAGTTACTTGTATTGCATCGTTTAATTGGACAAAAGAGTAAGTCAGCTTAATGAGGAGAGTGGATTTTTAATTATCCAGATTCTTATCGTCTGTAAATGCTAGGATAAAAAAGCTCTGCTATCTTAACAAAAGATAGCAGAGCTTTTTATGTGTGAAGAACCGTGTAGAAAGGAACTACTTAATATCTTCACTTTTTGTACTTGTGTTGGAAATAAGTTGTGATACAGATGTTTGTTCATATCCGTCGCTCTTTAATTTTTGTAAGAGTAATGGTAAAGCCTTATTTGTTTGAAGGGCAGAATCAGAAGCATGTAATAAGACGATATCTCCACCCTTTAAATTGCTAGAGACTGTGGAAATGATTTTATTTACGCCGGGATTTTTCCAGTCATTTGAATTGTTACTCCAATGAACGATGGTGTATCCGAGTGATTCCGCTATTTTAAGAGTTGTTTTGTTAAAATCGCCACTAGGTGGACGTAATAGCTTGACTTGTTTTACGCCAAGTTTCGTAAAAACATCTTGTGCCCGCAAAAGATCTCGTCGTATTTCATTTGCTTCTAGTGAAGTGTAGGATGTGTAATTATAGCCCATACTACCAATCTCATGTCCATCTTTCATGATGCGTTCGACAATATCAGGGTGTCTTTCAGCCCATGCAGCAGAGAGAAAGAAGGTTGCATTCTTAATTTCTCTTTCTTTGAGTGTATTAAGGATTGGAATAGCTTTTTTGTCCCCCCAACTAATGTCAAACGTGAATGCAACTTGTTTTTTTGCAGTGTCCCCTTTGTAAATCACTTTAGGGCCAGTAGCAGTTGAAAAAGTAGATTCATGTGAATATGTTTTTAAAAAGAGTAGCCATGCTGTAAATAAGGAAAGTACGATTATTAAGCTAATGTGTTTAAATGTTCTTTTACTCGTAATAAAAAAGAAAAACATAATATTACGCCCCTTTGTCCAATCCTTTTCAGTTACATATATGCTTTAAATTAAAAAAAGAGAACAAGGGATTAATATCGTAAGTGGTGGATATAATGAGTGATAGAATTTTGTTTTTTGATGATACAGTATTGATAATTGAAAATGAGTGGGGCGTTTATCGGTACACGTAAGGAGTTATTGGGGTGATAATTTGCTTGGGATTATGTTGACGAAGGAAGAGAAAAAAGAAATTGAATACATACTGAAGAGAGAGTTAGAGGAACTTTTATTTGATTTTGAAGATGAGCGTATACATAGCGTTGTAAAAAAGGCGATGGAAGAAAGGTATAAAATCATTTTTTGTTTATTTCGGAGAGTTGCTAATAGGGAAGAATGTATTCGTTATGTAAGAAAAAGAATTTTTTATTAAAAAGTGTTGACGCTAAGAGTAAGGATATGATAAATTAATAAACGTCGCTGATGCAGAAACGCAGAAAACGACAAAAAAGAAATTAAAAAACTTAGTTGACATCGAAAAATGAAGATGTTAACATAAGGAAGTCGCAAATGAGCGACTAAGTAGTTCTTTGAAAACTGAACGAAACAAACAACGTGAACGTCAATTTTTATTT